>JASIAO010000326.1 GCA_030041955.1 Acidobacteriaceae bacterium
GGGCAATACAGGTGTGTTCCGTATAGCTGGACATTCAGATGGACCTGTTCCGAAGGCGAATGGCCTGGAGATTCGCGAGTCCGAGTGTCCATCAGGCCGATGCTGCCCGTCAAGCAGCGCCGCAGCTGTTGGAATGGACTGCGGTTCCCGAAGTATTTTCCCGGTTTCGGCGGCGCAGGTGCTGATGCAAGTGCTAATCTGTTAGGCTCGTCGTTGCCTTTTCAGCACGTGTCAACTCAAGAGGGCAGAGAGGAGTGCGGATGCGAGGCATAGTTTCCTGTGGTTTTATGTGCTTTGTCCTGGCTGTGGCCGCGGCGGGCATCAGTACCGGAGCGGCGCAGGCGCAGGGCGGAATCCAGCGGAACGCCGTGCTGCCTCTGGATCACGGCTGGGAATTCCGCCAGGTTGCCGCAGGCGCGCAGGAAGACGCCAGCGGCTGGCTGCCCGCTGTTGTGCCCGGAGACGTTCACCTCGATCTTCTCGCCAATAAGAAAATCCCGGATCCCTTCTTCCGCGATAACGAAGCTAAGTTGCAGTGGATTGAAGACGCGAGCTGGGAGTATCGCCTGAATTTCAATGTAACTCCCGATCTACTGGCTCGCTCCAATGTCGACCTGGTCTTCGACGGCATTGACGCCGCCGCGCAGGTTTATCTGAACGGAAACCTTGTGCTGAACGCGGACAATATGTTCCGCATCTGGCGCGTACCAGTGAAGGACCGCGTCCACGCTGGAAACAATCTGCTGCGTGTCGTCTTTCCTTCGCCCGTCCAGGCAGCTGAACAAGCCGCGTCCAGCGACCCGTTCCGCCACGAGTCGGGAACGGCGGATAAGACTTACATCCGCAAAGCAGCCTATGAATACGGCTGGGACTGGGGACCGCGCTTCGTCACCAGTGGCATCTGGCGGCCCGTACGTCTGGAAGCCTGGGACCAGGCGCGCATTGCCGATTTCGCCATTCGCCAGCAGGACGTGAGCAAGGACGTCGCCCATCTCGACGCGGAAGTCGAACTCCAGTCAGCGCGTGATATCTCGGTCAGGGTCAGCGTGCGATACACGGATAACGGCAAACCCGTTTCGCTCGACACCGTGGCCGCTCTTCATGCGGGGCAAAATACGATCGATATTCCCGTGGAAATTCGGCGACCCGAACTATGGTACCCGGCCGGCTATGGCGGCCAGCCTCTCTATCAGTTCACGGCGCAGGCGACCTCCGGGGGCCAGGTCACCGCCGAGCGCACCGTCAAAACAGGACTCCGTTCCATCGAGCTCCGACGCCAGCCGGATCAATGGGGCCGCTCCTTCGAACTGGTGGTCAACGGAATTCCCGTCTTCGCCAAGGGCGCGGACGTGATCCCTTTCGACAGCTTCCCCAACCGGGTTACGACCGCCGATTATCGCCGCATCCTCCAGTCGGCGCGCGATGCCAACATGAATATGATTCGCCACTGGGGCGGCGGCTACTACGAGACAGACGAGTTCTACTCCATCTGCGACGAACTTGGCCTCATGGTCTGGCAGGACTTCATGTTCGGAAATAACTGGCAACCGGGAACCTATGCCTTCAAACAAAACATCGAAGCCGAGGCCGAGGACCAGGTGCGCCGCCTGCGCAATCACCCCAGCATCGTGGTGTGGTGCGGCAACAATGAGACGGAGATGGTCTTTCACCTGCCGCCGATCGCAGATTTGCCCGAAGATATAAGGCTCCAGATGTGGCAGGACTATCTGACCGAATTTAGCGGCATTATTCCCAGAGTCGTGGCCCGTCTCGATCCGCAGGTACCCTACTGGCCCAGCTCTCCCAGCGCCGATTATGAGCCGCTCAGCGATCATTTCCAGTCCGGCGATACGCATGACTGGACGGTCTGGCACGGCCGCGCGCCCTTCAGCGCCTACGATCAGCATCACTGGCGCTTTGTCACGGAGTTCGGCTTCCAGTCCTTTCCGGAAATGCGTACCGTGGAAAGTTTTACCGATCCCGAGGACCGCACCGGAATCTTCACGCCGGTGATGCTGGCCCACCAGAAGAACAACGAAGGCAACTCCATCATCCAGGAATACATATCCCGGGATTACCCGCAGCCGAAGGATTTCGCCAGCTTCCTCTACGTCAGCCAGGTGCTCCAGGCCGAGGGAATCAAGATCGGAGCGGAGCATTGGCGGCGCAGCCGGCCGGAAACGATGGGCTCCATCTTCTGGCAGTTGAACGACTGCTGGCCCGTCGCCTCGTGGTCGAGTATTGACTACTACGGCCGGTGGAAAGCTTTGCAGTACTATGCCCGGCGCTTCTACGCGCCCATTTTGGTCTCACCGCATGTCGAGGATGGCTCGGTGAAAGTGTATGTCGTCTCCGATAAGACAGAGGCCAAACCCGCCATGCTGCGCGTGCGGCTCATGGACTTCGCCGGCAAAGTGCTCCGCGACGAGACGCACGCGGTCAATGTGGCTCCGCTCGCAAGCCAGGTTTATCTGGATTGGCCGCTTTCAAAAATCGCCGCTGCGGCGATTGACACTTCGCGGGTATTTGTCGTCGCAGACCTGAGTGCAGACGGATCCGAAATCTCGCGAAACCTCATCTATCTTGTCCCGGTGAAACAGGTTCATCTCCCGCCCGCCCCTCTGAGCGTGGAGACAACAGGCGAAAACGGGAGCTATCGGATCCGGGTCACTTCGCCTGTCCTGGCGCGCAGCGTTTATCTTTCCTTCGGCAGCCTTGACGTCAACGTCTCCGACAACTACTTCGATCTGCTGCCGGGAGAAACGGTGGAGATCGCGGCCACCACTTCGTCCTCTCTCGCTGATTTGAAATCGCAGTTGAAAGTCATTTCGCTCGTGGACGCATTTTCGCCCGCCGATCAGCCCCCGGCGGCGACGGCAGCCAGCCAGTCGCGCAATTCGAAAGACGAAGCGGGTACAAGATAGACGTCGTTTCGTTGCAATTCGCCGTGTACGCGCGCCTCGATGGGCCTGTATACTGCCGTGAAAACACCAACGTGAGGGCCTGATTTTGCCGGGTCGCAATCTGCTGCTCGCTGTTCTTCTTGTGCTTTCTGCACCGATCCTCGGCCGTGCGCAGCAGGCCGGCACGGGCGGCATTGCCTCCGGGGTGGCGGCCACCCCGGAGTACGACGCGCAGCACAGACCCATTACCGCAGGCGGATTTGTCGACCACGGAACCGTGATGTTCAAAGACATCACGAAGCAGGCCGGGCTCTCCGGCTGGCGCCACGTGATGGGGACGCCGGAGAAGAACTTCATTGTCGAGACCAACGGCTCGGGCGTTTGCCTGCTCGATTACGACAATGACGGCTGGCTGGACATCTACCTGGTCAACGGCTCGACCTTCAATGCCCTGGACGGCAAGGAAACGCCGCCGCATGCCGCCCTCTTCCACAACAATCGCGACGGAACCTTCACCGACGTCTCGGCGCAGGCCGGCGTGACCAACGACCGCTGGGGATATGGGTGCTCGGTGGCCGATTACGACAACGACGGCTGGCCCGATATCTTCGTGAGCAACTACGGCAAAAACCGGCTCTACCATAACAATCACGACGGAACTTTCACCGACGTCGCCGAAAAGGCGGGCGTTCAGCTTGGCAACTGGTCCACCGGCTCGGCCTGGGGCGACTACGATGGCGACGGCCTACTGGACCTGTACGTCTCCGGGTACGTGCATTTCGACCGCGATAACCTGCCGGTGAGCGGCTCCAAAGCCGTGGGTTACTCCTTCTGCCAGTACCGCGGTGTGCAGGTCAACTGCGGGCCGCGCGGGTTGCAGGGCGAGCCCGACCACCTGTTTCATAACAACGGCGACGGCACGTTTACCGATGTGACGGCGAAGGCGGGCGTGGAAGACAAGAATCGTTACTACGGCTTCACAGCGATCTTTGTAAGCCTCAGCGGCGACGGCAAACCCGATCTGGTAGTAGGCAACGACTCGACGCCAAATTATCTCTATATCAACAAGGGCAACGGTACCTTCGAGGACGACAGCTATCTCTCCGGCTTCGCTTTGAACGCGGACGGGCGCGAGATTGCGTCGATGGGCATCGCCGCAGGCGATTATGAGAACAACGGGCTGATCGACTTCTTCGTCACCGATTTCGGCGACGACTACAAGGTCCTGTTCCACAACGACGGCAATGCCAGTTTTACCGACGTGAGCTACCAGGCCGGAGTAGCGCAGCCCACGATTCCCTTCGTGGGCTGGGGTGACGGCTTTTTCGATTTCGATAATGACGGCTGGCTCGACCTGTTCATGGTCAACGGCCATGTCTATCCCCAGGTGGACCGGCACGACTGGGGCACCACCTGGGCCGAGCGCCCGCTCTACTTCCGTAATGTGCCGGATCCGCGCGGCAAAGGACGCAGGTTTGAATACGTACCGCCGGTCGTGGGCTCAGGTCTGGCGGATGTGATCCCGGCGCGGGGAGCAGCCTTCGGAGACTTGTTCAACGACGGCAAAATCGATGTGGTCATCAATCCCATCGACGGCCCGCCGGTGCTCCTCCGCGACGTAAGCCCCGACCATCACCACTGGGTGGAACTGAAGCTGGTGGGCGGAGTCAACCCTGCAACCGGCAGGAAGAGCCCGCGCGACGCGACCTGCGCGACCGCGTATCTGACCGCCAACGGCATGCGACAGCGCCGCGACGTCATGGCCAGCGGAAGCTATATCTCTGCCAACGACCGGCGCCTGCACTTTGGCCTGGGCGATGCCACCGACGCCGGAACCGTCGAGATTCACTGGCCTTCGGGCGCAAAGGAAACCGTCAGGCTGCCCGCGGTGGACCGCATTTATACCATCACCGAGGGCAAAGGCATTACCGGCGCACTGTGCGGCGGCAACCCGTGCGAAGCTCAGGCTGCCCATGCGGCGCAGTAGCTTCGCCAAACGCCCGCCGTGGCCGCTTCGACGTCGTGCTGGTCTGGGCGTCGGACCGGATCGCCCGGTCCGTTAAACACTTCCTCGAGATCCTCGACGAGCTGAACCGGCTGAACATCGAGTTCGTCAGCTTCCGCGAGCAGATCGACACCGGCGGTCCGCTGGGCCGGGCCACAGGCGGCCGTTGTTGTTGAACAGAATCCGAACCCGTCGATGCCCCGCAGGATGGCGGCTTTAATCGTAAGATAATAGTAAACTTATCGCCATATCGGGGGCGGGCTGTTACCGACATACATGTCCAGTTAGCAATTTTATTGTCCAGTTACCCAAACTATTGTCCAGAATCAGCAACAAGAAATCCGGCGGCCGCTCTATTCCACTGTCACGGACTTAGCCAGGTTTCGCGGCTGATCGACGTCGCAGCCGCGCCGCACCGCAATGTGATACGCCAGCAGTTGCAGAGGCACTACATCCAGCACCGGCAGCAGCAGCTCCGGCGCGCCGGGAACAAACAGGACGTGATCCACCAGCTGGGCGATGTGCTCGTCGCCCTGCGTCGCGACCGCGATCACCTTGCCGGACCGCGCCGTGACCTCCTGGATGTTTGAGAGGGTCTTCTCGTAGCGCTGCACGGAATCCCGGTGCGTCTCGTCGCGGGTCGCCAGCACAACCACGGGTAGCGTTTCATCGATCAGCGCGTTCGGCCCGTGCTTCATCTCGCCTGCCGGGTATCCCTCCGCGTGGATGTAGGAAATTTCCTTCAGCTTCAGCGCGCCTTCCAGGGCAATCGGGTAATGGATGCCGCGCCCCAGAAAGAGAAAGTCGCGCGCGTTGGAATACTCGCGAGCCAGCGGCTCGCAGGCGCTGTCGCAGGTCCGCAGAATCTCCTCCACCTTCCCCGGCAACAGATTGAGCGCCTCCAGCAGCATCCGGCCCTCCGATTCGCCGATGGCGCCACGCACCTGCGCCAGGTGCACGGCAAACAGAAACAGCGCCACGAGCTGCGCGGTGAACGCCTTCGTCGACGCGACACCGATCTCCGGCCCGGCGTGGGTGTAAATCGTCCCCTGCGCCTCCCGCGTCACCATCGATCCCACGACGTTGCAAACGGCCACCGTGGGCACGCCCTTGGCGATCATCTCCCGCTGCGCGGCCAGCGTGTCGGCGGTTTCGCCGGACTGCGTAATCAGCATGCCGATGGTATTCGCGTCGAGGATTGGATCGCGGTAGCGAAACTCGCTGGCGTAGTCCACTTCCACCGGAATCCGCGCCAGCCGCTCGATCATGAATTTCCCCGCCGTCGCAGCGTGCCAGCTCGTCCCGCATGCCGCGATGGAGAGGCTCTCGGCCCTGCGAAGCGTTTCGTCGGGGATCTTCATCTCGGCCAGGAAGACCTTGCCGGTATCCAGCGAGATGCGTCCCAGGGTCGTGTCGCGGATGGCCCGCGGCTGCTCGAAGATTTCCTTGAGCATGAAATGCTTGTAGCCGCCCTTTTCCGCCTGGATCGGGTCCCACTGGATGTGCTGCAGCGGCCGTTCGATCGGATTTCCCTCGAAGTCCGCCAGCGCCACGCCGGCGCGCGTCAGCACTGCCATATCGCCATCGGCCAGAAAATACAGGTCTCGGGTGTGGTGCAGAATTCCAGGAACATCCGACGCCACGAAGTACTCGCCGTCACCCACGCCCACAATCACCGGCGGCCCACTGCGCGCGGCCACGATCTTGTCGGGGTCATCGGCCGAGAGCACGCTGAGCGCGAAAGCCCCGGTGAGCCGGTGGACCGTCTGCCGCACGGCCTCCTCCAGCGGAATCACCTTCCCTGCCTTCTTCGCGTCGGCAAGTTCCTGCTCGATCAGGTGGGCGATGATTTCTGTATCCGTCTCGGTGACGAATTTGTGGCCCTTCGCGATCAGCTCCTGCTTCAGCGCGAGGTAGTTCTCCACGATGCCGTTGTGCACCACCACCAGCCGGCCTGTGCAGTCGCGGTGCGGATGCGCATTTTCTTCGGTCGGGCGCCCGTGGGTCGCCCAGCGCGTATGCCCGATCCCGAAGGTTCCCTGGATCGGCTGATCGCGGATGACCTCTTCGAGGCGGCGCAGCTTGCCCGCGGCGCGCCGCAGTTGCAGGCCGTCGCCGTTCCCGCCCACCGCGATTCCGGCAGAATCGTAGCCCCGGTACTCGAGCCGCCGCAGTCCCTCAACGATTACCGGGACTACTTCCCTCTTCTTGCCGACATATCCCACGATGCCGCACATAGGCTTCTCCGTCTGGCCCGGGTTTGCGATGCCAAAGAGACAGCTCAACCGCGGCAGCCGCCCCGCGGCCCCAAAATATCATGCCTGCAACGAAACTACTCGAGACGGAACGAGAACTCTTCAATCACCGGGTTGGTGAGCACCTCGCGCGCGATGCGCTCCACCTCCGCGCGAGCCGCCGCTTCCGGAATCCCATCATCCAGGGTGAGCTCGAAGTGCTTTCCCTGGCGCACGTCCGCAACGCCCTCGTAGCGCATCTTACGAAGGGCGTGGTGGATCGCCTGTCCCTGCGGGTCGAGAACGGTTTTCTTCAATGTGACGTAGACATGGGCCTTCATTGTGCCCGATTATAAATGCAGGCCGTTCCCCGCTCCGCTCCGGCCCATCCCGCATCCCCACAATCTAAGCGATACTGGAAGAGTATGACGAATTATCTCGAATTGCCGGTGGGCGACAAGGCCCCTGAAGTGTTCAACGTCGTGATCGAGATCCCGGCGGAGGGCATCAACAAGTACGAATACGACAAGCAGCTCCACGTTTTTCGCCTTGACCGCAATCTTTATTCGCCGGTCCACTATCCCGGCGATTATGGCTTTGTTCCTTCGACGCTTTCCGACGACGGCGACCCTCTGGATGTGCTGGTGCTGGTCGATGCGCCCAGCTTTCCCGGCTGCGTGATGCAGGTGCGCCCCATCGGACTGCTGCAGATGCTCGATCAGGGCGTGCTCGACGAGAAGGTGCTGGCTGTGGGCCGCAACAATCCGCGCTACGCCGACGTTTGGAATTATTCCGAAATTTATCCCCACATGCTGAAGGAAATCACCCACTTTTTCTCGATTTACAAGGACCTCGAGGGGAAACGGGTGGAGATCAAGGGCTGGCACGACGCCGGATTCGCGCGCGATCGCGTCATGGTCGCCGTGCGCAACTTCGAGGAAGCCCGCGAAGCCAGGCTGCACGACAAAAAGCTGATCGAAGCCGGAGCCAAGCGGTAGAGCCTCAGTCCGCGCTGACCGGCTCCGGCTGCGGGCGCGACCACAGCATTTTCGACAACCAGAAGAAGAGCGGGCCTGCCGCGGCGATCAACGCGCCGAAGAGCAGCGCCGGCATGCCCGCCATGTGCTCGCCGCGCGACACCACGGCGGCATAGACGAGCAGCAGCGAGGGCACCACGCTGATGAGGCAGGCGAAGGCGAAATTGCCGGCGCGGAAGGGCCGCTCCAGGCGCGGCTCGCGCACGCGCAGCACCACCAGCGCCAGAAACTCGAGGATCAGGCTGGCGCCGTAGAGCATGATATCGATCGAGATGAGCCTTTCGAAACTGAAGCGCAGGACCAGGCCCCACCCCGCGGCGCACGCCAGCAGCGCGACCCACGGCACACCATAACGATTTTTCCGGGCCAGCGCCCGCGGCAGCAGCCCGTCTTCCGCCAGCACCAGGGGCAGCCGCGCGTAGGACATCATGAGCGCGTTGAACATGCCCACGGCCATGAACGTCCCGCCGATCACAATGGCAGCCGCCAGCCATTTTCCCGACAGACCCGCCGCCACGTTCTCCCAGGAGCCGGTGCGGAAGCGGTCCGGCGCAATGCCGGCCCAGGCCATCGCCGCCAGCGGGATCACATAAACCAGCACGCCCGCGGTAATTGTCATCAGCATGGCGCGGGGATAATTGCGCTGGGGCTGGTCCACCTCCTGCGCCACGGTCGAGGCATTATCCCAGCCCATGTAATTCCACATGGCCACCAGCAGCGCCGTGCCCAGGCTGCCCTCGGCCGCCGGCCACGTACGAGGCCCCGCCAAATGCGCGCCGTGCCACAGCGCCACCAGAACCAGCACCGCGAAGGGAGAGAGCAGCAACAACGCCAGCCCCACCGAACCGTCGCCCACCGCCGGCGCGCCCAGCAGATTCCACGCACAGCACACCGCAATCAGCCCCAGTTCCCAGAACGTCCCATGCCAGCCCGCGGTCCACGCCGGCGCCAGCGTGCCCAGATACAGCACGAAGAGAGTCGGATAGATCGCCATGTCGAAGATGCTGGCCGCGAGCGAAAGCCAGGCCTCCTGGTATCCCCAGAACGGGCCGAGAGCGCGGCGCACCCACACGTAGAATCCGCCTTCTTCCGGCAGCGCGCTGGCCAGCTCGCCGATCATCAGCGCCGTCGGGAGGCTCCAGACGAACGGCACCGCCACCAGCAGGATCAGCCCTTTCACGTACCCCGCGCCAAGGATGTCCTCGATGCCGTAGGGGCCGCCCGAAACCATAAAGAAGGTGGCCGCCATAAGGGGCAACAGCCGCATGCCACGCTGGGTTGTGCGTTTGATCGCGAAGGCCTCGTTGTGCGTGGAGTCGAAAATCAGAATTTACATCCGCATTCGCCGCGACGCAAAGCAAAAACGCCACCGGATTCCGATGGCGTTTCGCTCTTTGCGTGTATCCGCGACGTTACGAGGCTTTGCGCAGATCCTCATCCTGCCGGTAGTAGTTGCGCATGCGCCCGTAGAGCTCCACGCCGGGATCTTCGCACACCTCCCCGTGCCGGGCGCCTGCCTCAAAGCGTACGCGCCCATGGTTGCGCAGGATGATCGCCTCCGCCAGCGAAGCCCGGTCGCTCGGCGCCACCGACACGACTGCGCCACCGCGCGCCAGCTCGCCGCTCAGGCTACGCGCCTCGCTCGCTCCGAGCCCCATCCCAACGAAGGAGTTCTCAAACGCGGGCTCCGAATACCGGCCTTCGGCAAACAGGTGCCCTTCGCCGGTCCCGAACTTCAAGTTGGAGCCGCCCGTCGACCGGCGGCTGCTGCTTTCCGCGCCTTCGCCGAAGACCTGGCGCATCCGGCTTCTCCAGCCCTCTTCCACGGGCGCTCCGCCGCGCCCTCCGCCCTTCGTCGCAACGATCTCGGCATCCGACGGCAGATCGTGAGGCAGGTCATGCTTCAGCGTCGACGGAATTTCTCCACCCGGAATCGGCCCCGGACCTGCAGGCGCAGGAAAGGCGTTCCCCGAGCCCGGAGCCAGCCCTGCCGGAGTCACGGCATCGTCGTGCGAAGCCGCGCCGCCTACCGAGCCGGTCGTGGCCGGATTGCGCTGGGCCAGTTCCTGCACGCCGCCAATAGCCGCCGGTTTTTCCAGCCGTCCTGTTTCGACCCGCGCGGCGCGAAAAGCTGCACCAATCTCCGACGCGCGAAAACCCTCGTCGATCAGCTCACTGACAGCGCGCGAAGCGTCCGCGCCATCGGAAAAATACCCCACTACGATGCGATCGTCCGCGCCGCCCTGGTTTTCAACCGTCATAGTTTCCTCTCTTCTGAAGCTGTGGCCGGAAAAGCCACCTGAGGTGGGATGCAGGGAGTGGCTTCCGCGCCAGCCTGGGAGGATTGCGGCGTTGGGGATTCACTGGTTCGGGAAGCGCGCACTTCCTATATACTGGCCACAACCGAGCCGGAGAGATGGCCGAGAGGCTGAAGGCGGCGGTTTGCTAAACCGTTATAGGGTTGAAAAGCTCTATCGAGGGTTCGAATCCCTCTCTCTCCGCCATGCTGTCAGGCAAAATCTCAAGATCGGCGAAATTCCTTAAATTTCATGGGTATGCGAGAGGCTGATAAAGTCTCTGTGCACTACAGCGGAAACCCTTCGTCTCTCCTCCGGCGCAAGTTGTCCGCAGCGGCCTCTAAACGTGCTGCGGCTGCAGAAGCTTAATGGGGTGTTCGCCCGCCAGTGTGACAGTGCGCCCAATCAGCGTGTACCTGCATCCGGCGCGCTTCCCTGAAGCGAGGAACATGGCCAGCAGACCCCAGGGCCTCCCAAACTCCTCTCTGACGTTCGTTGCTACCGACTGCAGGTGGTTCGCCAAATCGCTCCGCAGTTTCCGGAAGTCGTTGTTCTCATCGTCGGCAGTTGGATGGGTGGCGAGGAAACTCAGCATCGCAGCGAGTTTGTTCGCCGTTCCCTGCATCGCCTCCGCCCACCAGACGATCACCGAATAGTCCGCGATGATGGCGCCCACGACGGGATCCGGGACGCCCGGGAAGAAGCTTTTGATGCCGGGCTGTCCGACTTCTTTCATCTTTCGCCAGAGATCCACGTCGCGCGTAGGACGCAAACGTGCCTCATCCACATCTCCATCGTGGACGAGGCAGGCGATGGCCGCCAGACCGGCCTGTTCATAGAACTCCTGACTGCGGGGCTGGTTCCCCAGCAGGAACAGCTGTTGTGCAAGATCGCTGTCATAGCCGGTAGCAGTCAGGAAGAGGGTGGACCCGAATTCAGGAGCACTCTCGACGATCTTTTTCTGAGCAGCCCCATCCAGCAGATCGAGAGCGACGCTGACATCCAGCTCGTCACGCAGCGTTTCCTGGGAGGTGTGCTGGTTGAGCGCAAAGAATGAATGCGAGGTGGTGAGCGAGGGGGCAAGGCCAGCGCGGCGGGCACCGTGGTAAGCAACCGTGATCAGAAAGCTTTCCGCCAGCACGCGGCGCAGCTTTTCGGTATCGGCAACCCCGACGTTCGCGACTACCGTGGTGACACCGGACGCCGTTGCGGAGTCGGCGATGACAAGCTGGCCGGTGGTTGGGTCGTAGATTGTCTTGCCGGAGGCGATCAGTTTCGAGAGCCAGCCGAAGTTGATGATGCCCAGCAGATTGATTTCCAGAGCATGCTTCCGCTGCCGGATATTCGAAAAGACATCCTGGGCGGCATGAATGCCGGGAAGCAGATTCGAGGGGTCAGCCGTCAGTGCCGACAGATCCCCGTCCAGAGCGGAGTGGATGGCCTGTTTCGACAAGGGAGTGAGCGAGCCGAGGTCGATATCGTAGGAGAACGCAGCCTTCTCTTCGCGGGTCGCATTCAGTTCTTCCGACACGGCAATTTCGATCGATCGGGCGATTGCAGCCTTGAGCGCCTCCTGGATGTTCTGGATTTCGACCGGGGTTAATCCCGCCTTCTTCAACTGATCGGCGTCCGCTTTGGGATCGGCGCTGATCGCGGATATGAGCTTGCCGAGGAGATCCGTGTCGCCGACTGTGGCAGACAGCCCCGCCGAAGCTGTGACCTTCACATCCAGGGCCTGGTCCGCCTTGCGGTAGTACGCCAGATGGACGAGGTCCTCGGCCACCTTTGTGACCCGAATCTGATACTCGCCGCTCAACTGGACATCTGCGTCCACGGTGATCGAACCTCCGGCTTTGATCGCAACCGTGTCCACTGGTCCGGGCAGCGACAGCGACGCCAGCGGGTTGACCGCTGTGAGCAAGTCCGCCGTGGCAGAGAACTTCACCGAACCGTTGCCGTCGATGGTAACGATCTGCCCCGGCACCAGAGCCTGAAGGTCCTCGATATCGGCGGGAATGACGAACTGAGCAATGCTGTCGCGGATGGCATCCGTGAGCTGTGGAGGGACAGGTTTTACTGAAAACTTCCGATAGTTTGTGAAGGATGCCGATCCGCCGGCGGTAAGGCCAAATTTCAGGTCTCCTACCGTACTTCCGACCGAAGGATTGATGGTGGCAGTTACGCCGAAGGAGACATAGCGATCATCGGGCGCAACGGCGATTGGGTCATCGTAGGGATCGGGATCGAAGAGCTTTGGCGCATCTCCATGCGGCACAAAGACGCCCAGCGAGCCGGAAATGCCGCCTCCGATCTTCAGATCGACCTGACTGGTTCCGACATCGATTGGCTCCTGAAATGCTGTGCCGGCGCTAAAGGAAGTTAGAGCGGGATCCGCCAGCGTCATGCCCGATCGAAGGGCCTGCGTGGCGCCTGCGAGCGAAATGTCGGAGAGCATCCTGAAGTACCTGACGAATGCTGAACCTGGGTTCGGGGTTACGTCGACAGACGCATTGACTCCGTCCGAAATCTGGAATGTGGACATAATCGTCTCCCTTTTGGCTGCTGGCATCGTTGCGGTGACGCCATTCGCAGGCAGCTGAGATGTCGGGGAAGGAAGCATTTGGAGGAGCAGCCTCAGGCCACGATATGGCCATGGCTCCATGCGTCCTCTCCAGAGCTGTGCGCGGCTTTATTCTTTCGAGATTCCGGGCGGGTGCGGCGGGGAGCCGCTATGAACCATCCAGGGTAATTTCACAACCCGGCATGTGACCTATGGCTTTCTGCCTCGGAGGTTCGCAAGCCGAATTTCCCCAACATCAGAACGGTCCCCGTGAGCCCCACAGTTAGCAGAGCCTCTCGCTCTCTGGGCTCAAAAGCTTACTCCAAGCTGGCGACAATGATCTGTGATGGCCATCACACTCACAGCGCTCGAATCGCGCCTCAAGGCTATCGAGTGGGAACTGTAGATCAAACGCGACCAGGCTCTCTCTCCGGTCTTCGTTTATCAACCAATCCTCCAATCGCCAATGAGCTCATCGAGAGTCAATTAGTGCCGAAATGTCGGCATCGCGCCAGTTTTCCGGAAGCAGGCCCGGCGAGGGATTCATGGACCAGAGCCCGATCGTTCATATCGGCGACGGCAAACACCCACCGAAGCGCAACCGGGAACCCATGACTCGCCGGATTGACACGCGGCGATCTCCGCATGTATTGTGTCTTCCGACTCGGCCAGAGGAAGTCTCCTACTGTCTGTGAGGCATCCTCGAGGCTGCATGATTATTGTTCGGGCACCTCGCCACTGCTGACGTGATTTGCGGGCGAACACGCCAGCCTGCTTCTCTGTAGCGATTCGCTTCCAATGCTGCCCCATAATCCCCATTCATGGAGGTCACCGTGGTGACTCGTAGTCGCCGGCTTGTCGCTGTCCAGCTTTCGGGACATGTTCGCCGCATTCTTCGTCCATCCAGCATGGTTGCCGCCTTTGCGATCGCAGCGCTCTCCTGTGGCGCGCAACCATCGGCGCCCCTGTCCCCGAGCCAGCTTGCCAGTGCTGTGCAATGGCGCAGCGTTGGCCCATATACCGGCGGCCGCGTCACCACCGTGGCCGGCATCGCTTCGGAACCAAATGTCTTTTACATGGGGACGGCGAGCGGGGGTGTCTGGGAGACCGATGATTACGGCCAGAGCTGGAAGAACATCTCCGACAAGAATTTCAAGTGCAACAACATCGGCGCTATGGCGATTGCACCCTCCAATCCGAAGATCATTTATGTGGGCACCGGCGATTCGGCTCCCCGCAATACGGTCCTGACCGGGGAGGGGATGTATAAGTCCACCGATGGCGGAAAGACCTGGACCTACGTGGGGCTGGGCGAGACGCACATCATCAGCCGGATCCTTGTGGACCCCCAAAATCCCGATGTGGTGTACGTAGCCGCGCTCGGCCATCTGTTCGCGCCAAATCCGGAGCGCGGGGTCTTCAAGAGCACGGACGGAGGCAAGACCTGGCAGAAGATTCTGTACGTCAACGACGATACCGGGGCGATCAGCCTGGCGATGGATCCGTCCAATCCCAGCGTGGTCTACGCCGCGATGTGGCAGATGTCCCGGAGACACTGGACGTTTTCGAGCGGGGGACCGGGCAGCGGGCTCTACAAGACGACCGATGGCGGAGCTAACTGGACCAATATCTCTCACAGCGCAGGATTGCCGGCCGGCGTCTTCGGAAGAGTGGGCGTCGCGGTGGCGCCGAGCAGTCCCAATGTTGTGTACGCGCTGATCCAGGCGGATTACAAGGGTCAGGCGGGGGGCTTATTCCGCTCCGACGATGCCGGCCAGAACTGGAAGCTCATCAATAACAGCATGGACATCACGCAACGCGCCTTCTATTACATGGAGGTGTATGTCGATCCGAAGGATCCCAATACGATCTACCTGCCCAATGTCGGCATCTACGTATCGCATAACTCGGGCGAGAAGCTGACCGCTCTGCATCCGCCGCATGGTGATAACCATGAGTTATGGATCAATCCGAATAACCCGCAAATTTTCATCGAAGGCAACGATGGCGGCGCCACCGTTACCCTGAATGGCGGCCAGTCCTGGAGCTCCGAGGATAACCAGCCAACCGGCCAGTTCTATCACGCCAACCTCGACGATCAATTTCCGTTTCACATCTACGGCGCGCAGCAGGATCGGAGTTCGGTGGAAGGGCCGAGCGCCGTGGCTGGCGGGGTGATTCCGCCGGTCTGGACGGACATAACGGGCGGAGAGATGAGCTGGGTGGTGCCCACGCCTGACCGGCCCTGGGTTACCTACGGCAGCGGCTATTACAGTATGGAATGGAGAGAGGATCGCAGGTTGGGCTTGAGCAGCAATGTGAGCCCCTGGCCCTCCTACAAGTTCGGCCTTGCGGGGTCCGAAATCAAGTATCGCTACGGCTGGATTCATCATCCCGTGGTGTTTGCCCCTGGCAATCCGAAAGAGATGTTGATGGGCGCGAACGTACTGTTCGAGACGCTGGATGAAGGCATCCACTGGAAAGCGATTAGTCCGGATCTGACGCGCAACGACAAGAGCAAGCAGGAGCGGCCGGGCGGACCGATCAGCGCCGATGTGACGGGCGAGGAGATGTTCGACACGATCTCCTCGATTGCCGTTTCGCCGCACACCGACAATGTCATCTGGACCGGCTCCGATGACGGGCTGGTGCATGTCACCACCGATGCGGGCGGGCACTGGAGCCAGGTGCGGCCGCCGGATCTGCCGGAGTGGTCCACCATCACCTGCATCGAGCCTTCGCACACCGACCTGGGCGGCGCTTACGTGTCGGCAAGCCGGTTTGAATGGGATGACTTCCGGCCGTACGTCTATAAGACGACGGATTACGGAAAGCATTGGACGGAGATCACGGGCGGGCTGCCGGACGACCAGTACATCGAAAGCGTGCGCCAGGATCCGAACGACTCCAGCCTCTTATTGGCGGCAACCAGCTCGACGGTGTACTTCAGTCCGGACGGCGGCCAGCAGTGGCAGCCGTTGACGCTCAATCTGCCGGCAGTGCGAGTGAGCGATGTGGAGATTCAGCCGGAGCAGCATGCCGTCGTGCTGGCTACATTCGGACGCGGTTTCTGGGTGCTGGACAACCTGCAGTTCCTCGAGCAACTGGGGTCCGCGAAGGTGGCGAGTGACGCGCCTTATCTGTTCAAACCGCAGCAGGCCTGGCTGGTCGCGCGCTCCGGGGGCGGCTTTGGCCCGCGGGGAACCGGAGGCGAGAACCTGGCGCCCGGACTCACGGTGGATTTCCACCTGCCGGCTGACTACAACGGCAGCGAGCCGGTGACGCTGAGCTTTGCCACGGCAAGCGGCAAATTGATCCGCAGTTTTACGCTGCACCTGAAAGCGAAGACGAAAGGCGAACCGGAACCGCCTTCAACCATCCCCTCCGTAGCGCGAAAGCAAATGGAAGAACGGTTGACCGCGATCGAGCCTGGCATGAACCACTTCCAGTGGAATCTGAGTTACCCGGATGCTGTCGACGTGAAGGGCATCTACAATTCAGGATTTTCGGCCGGAGTTCCCGCAGGTCCCGAAGTGGTGCCGGGTGCCTACTTCGTGACGCTGACCTACGGGCAAACCACGCAGAAGCAGCCGTTCGTGGTCAAACTGGACCCGCGGTTGCAGACCACGCAGGCGGAACTGCAGCAGCGCTTCGACTTGCTGATGCGGATTCACGACGCGATCAACCTGCTCGATACAAACCTGAACCAGGCCATCGATGCCCGCGATGCACTCCAAAAGGCAATTACTAATGCGAGTGCCGGCGATCCGGCGCAACCAACCCTGGACCGGCTGAACCATGACATAGACGATCTGGTGGATCTCAAAATCCAATCCGGTGAAGGCGCACTGGTGTATCCGCCTCGGCTGCGCTCATGGCTGAGCGCCATTGCGGGCCAGATCGGTATGGCACTGGTGCCGCCCACACCTGCGATGGTGCAGGTGGCGAACGGTTACATCCAGGACGCAAGTGCGGGTGTCTCTCGTCTCCAATCCGACGTTGCCGCTGCCAACAAAGTATTGAACCACTGAGGTGCGGTTACCTGATCAGGCTCAAAAGCGACGGGTGATCTGAGGCGCCCGCCATCAGCGGGTGGTGGTCAGGGCGACGGCATGCTTCAGGCATGCGATGATGCAGTCGTACGTCGTATCGGCGCCCCCGCACCGCACCTGCCCAATCCTGGGCCATGAAAGCAGGAAGCCCGCGGGGATCCGCCGAAGGATTTGCCCGGTAAAGTCTCAGCCGCTCCACGGCCGATGGAATGAAAACGGATTCTACCGTGAATCCGGCCTGGCGCGGGTTTTCAGAAAATAGCCCCCGGCCAACAGGCTGTCCCGGGCTTTCCTCTTCCCATAGTCATTCGAGCGGTGTATAAATACGTTCCCATAGTCATTCGAGTGGAGGAACACATTCGTGGTTTTGAAAAGACCGCCGGAGGCCGGCGACATCCTGCAGGGAACCCTGGACATGCTCGTCCTGCGGACCCTGATCATGGGACCGGCGCATGGCCACACCATCGCGCAGGTGATCGAAAACATGTCGGAGAACGCGCTCGAAGTCGAGCAGGGCTCGCTGTACCCTGCGCTGCACCGCCTGGAAGACCGCGGCTGGCTCGCTTCGGAGTGGGGTGTGAGCGAAAACAATCGAAAGGCGAAGTACTATCGCCTGACCCCGAAGGGTCGCAAAGAGCTGGCTGCGGCAACGGGGCGCTGGAGGCGCATGACCCGCGCCATCGACCTGATCCTGGGCCCGGAGACCGAATAACCCGGAGGCATTGCCATGACCATGCGCCGCTTCATCGATCGCGCCAGGAAAGACGAAGATCTCGCGCAGGAAATCGAGTCCCACCTCGCCCACGAACAGGATGCGCAGACAGCACGTGGCGTCGCTCCAGAGGAGGCCCGGCGCCGTGCGCGTCTGCGTTTCGGCAATCCCCGCACAATGCGGGAGCGGGTGTGGCGCTATCGCTCGCTCCCCTGGCTCGACGATGCGGTGCGCGACCTGCGGTTCGCGCTGCGCTCCCTGGCGCGAACACCCGGCTTCGCCGTCGTCACCCTACTCGTGGTCGCCGTCGGTATCGGCGTGAACACCGCGGTGTTCTCGGTGATCGATGCGGTTCTGCTCAAGCCACTCACGTATCCCGATCCGCAGGCGCTGGTGCAGCTGGTCCTGACCACGAACCAGGGGCCGTTTGCGGTCGCAAGCATTCCGGAGTTCGCGCTGTGGAGCCGGCAGACCAGTATTTTCCAGCAGATTGCCGCGTATGACTTTGGCGCAGCCGGCGTCAACCTTACCGGGAGTGATCATCCTGAGCAGGTGCAGGCTGTCCATGTCACGCGGGACTACTTCGCTCTCTTCGGCGCGCCCGTGGTTGCAGGCCGCACCTTCACCGCCGCTGAAGATAGTCCGAATGGTGGCTCTGTGGTGGTCCTCAGTTACGGGCTCTGGAAGCAGCGCTATGGCGGCGACCCCGGAATCGTCGGTAAGACGATTCAGCTCGATGGCCAGCCGTATCTCGTAGTGGGCGTCATCGGCCGCAACTTCGTGACCGACACGCCCGTGGATCTCTGGATTCCGGATCAGTTCGAACTGAATTCCCACGAGATGGTCGTCAACTATAACGTCGTGGCGCGGCTCCGGCCCGGCGTCACCCTGGCTCAGGCGAACGCGCAGCTCCGCCTGGTGGCCGACCAGTTCCGGCGCGCCTACGGCAGCCGCTCTCTTCCGCCGGGCGGTGGATTCGGCGCCGTCTCCCTTCAGCAATTCATGGTCGGCGATATGCGCTTTCCGCTTCTGGTTCTGCTGGGGGCCGTGGGCTTTGTGCTGCTTATCGCCTGCGCCAACGTTGCCAATCTGCTGCTGGCCAGAGCTTCGGCACGCCGGCGCGAACTGGCCACGCGCGCGGCCATTGGCGCCGGACGCGGCCAGATCATTCGTCAACTGCTCACCGAGAGTCTCGTGCTCGCCCTGGCAGGCGGACTCCTCGGACTCATCCTCGGCTTCTTCGGTGTGCGGCTGCTGCTCCGGGTCAATCCGGGGAACATTCCGCGTATCAGTGCAACCGGACCCTCCATCTCGCTGGACCCCCGTATTCTGCTTTTCACTCTCGGCGTTTCGGTGATCACCGGCGTTCTGTTTGGACTAATACCGGCGATTGCCGCATCCCGCTCAAACCTGGCGGCCACCCTGAATGAGGGTTCCAGCCGCTCGGGCACGAGTTTCCGCCAGGGCAAGGTTCGCTGCCTCCTCGTCGTCAGCGAGGTCGCGCTGGCCCTCATTCTCGTCATTGGGGCGGCTTTGCTCATTCGCACGTTTCACAAGCTGGGTGCGGTCGATCCCGGCTTCACCACGCACAACGTGCTCACCATGGCCATGTCTGTCAGCGGGGACCGCTTTCAGACCACCGCACCGGTGGCGCAGCTGGTTCGCGACGGACAGGATCGCCTCCAGGCGGTGCCGGGAGTGCTCGCCGCGGGCGCCAGCAATTGTCTGCCCCTGGAGTCAGGGTTCGGCATGACCTTCGACATCCTCGGCCGTCCGAAGGGCAACGCTCCGTTCACCGGCGGCGCCGGCTTCTACTCCATCTCTTCAGGTTATTTCTCGAGTCTGGAAATTCCCTTGCTGCGCGGTCGCGTCTTCACTGAGCGCGATGATGCGACGGCGCCGGGAGTCGTCGTCATCAGTCAGGCGATGGCCCGCCAGTATTGGCCGAATGGCGACCCGCTGAAAGACCGGATTCAGATCGGTGTCGGCGCGGGACCCGCGTTTGCCGAGCCCCCGCGCCAGGTGGTCGGCATCGTCGGCGATACCCGCAATTGGAGTGTCGATCAGAATCCCGCCCCGATGATGTACATCCCTCTCGCGCAGATGCCGGATGGCGAGACGGCCCTCAACTCGAAGGTAGCGCCCCTTTGGTGGATCGTGCGCACGCGTGGGAATCCTTACACGGTCCTGGCTCCGGTTGAGAAAGCCCTGCGTGAAGCGAGCGGCGATCTGGCCGTGGCGCATATCCGCACTATAGACGAGGTCGAAGCGCGCAACATCGCACGGCAGCGGTTCAATATGGTTCTGCTGACGATCTTCGGACTCTCCGGACTTCTGATGGCTGCCATCGGCGTGTATGGAGTCATGTCTTATTCCGTGCAGCAGCGCACCCACGAGATGGGTGTCCGCATGGCGCTGGGGGCGCAGGCCTGGCATCTGCGCAGAATGGTCATCGGCCAGGGCATGATGCTGGCTTTGCTGGGCGAGGCTGTGGGACTCGCCGGAGCCTGCTGGCTCACGCGGTTGCTTGCGAGCTTCCTGTTTGGAGTGAAGCCCTGGGATCCGATGGCTTTCGTTGCGACGCCGCTCCTGCTGTCGATGATCGCCCTGCTGGCGGTCTGGATTCCTGCGCAGCGCGCGACGCGCGTCGACCCGATGACCGCGCTCCGGCTGGAGTGATCACCCGGAAATGTCGATGAGCGCATCATCGCCAAATCGCTCATCGAATCGGCATTTCTGACGGGTAGCCGGCTTTGCGCGAGTTTTTCGGAGGCGCCGGCCAGGGATCATCCAGGGATGCTGTCGAGTTTATCGGGACACATCCTGCTGTCTCTGCCTCACGCCAGCATGAATCAACGCCTGGGTGACAACCCGCTCTCGCCGCGATTGGACAGTTGGCCGAATTTCACCAGGCGAACTCTCTGCTGCAGGGGCAGGTTCTCTGACGAGCCTCCCGCAAAGAACGTGTATTCTCCGGGAACCAGGGTCCATTGGTCCTTGTCAACATCGAACACGCTGAGATACTGCGCTGGAATCTCCAGTGAGACATGCTTGCTTTCGCCCGGATTCAATTGCGTTCTTTGCCAGCCGATAAGTCGTCTGGGAGGTTCTCCTGCGCTCGGGGGAAACGCCGCGTAGACCTCCGCAATCTCGGCTCCGGCGCGGTCGCCTGTGTTTTTGATTGAGAAGCTGACGCTCACTCCCCCGTCAACCTTCACACGCAAGCCGGAGTAGCGAAACGTGGTGTAGGAGAGCCCAAAGCCAAAAGGAAACAGCACGGCATTCTGCGTGGCGTCGTACCATTTGTAACCGACGAGCAATCCGTCTTTGTAGTAAAGCTGCACGGCAGGGCGCTGCTTGCCGGACCTGCCGAACAGGGCCGCCAGATGCGCAAGAGCGCCGTTCTCCCTCTGGGAGGCGGGCGGCTTCACGACCATGGGTTGGGGCATATCGACATCGCTCAGAGGAAAAGTGATCGGCAATTTGGCGGACGGGTTCGCCTGTCCGAACAGAACGTCGGCAACCGCATCTGCTCCGCGGCTGCCCGCGTACCATGCCTCCAGAATGCCGCTTACCTTGTTGGCCCACGGCATCAGGGCGGGACTACCCGTTTCCAGAACCACAATCGTATGCGGGTTCGCGGCCGCCACCTGCTCGACCAGCGCATTCTGGTCCCCGGGGAGAGACAGGGTGGCAAGATCCATGCCCTCGCTCTCCCATTGCCAGACAAAAACAATGGCAACATCGGCAGCCCGAGCCAGCGCGGCAGCGGTAGCGGGATTTGTCCCGGGATCGTATTCGACCCCTGCATGAGGGGCTCGTGCGCGCAAAGCTTTCAGCGGCGAGGTCGGAAACCAGACTTGCCACCGCCATGACAGACGCTTCTCGAAGCCAAGCGCGTTCCCGGCAGGCGGATCGACCTGGCCTGAGCCGCCCCCGGAGATCATCGCAACATCGGCATGCGCGCCAATCACAGCAATGGTATGGAGTTTGGCGGCGTCGAGCGGAAGCTGCGCATTTTCATTCCGGAGCAAAACGATACTCTCCTCTGCCAGATGCTTCGCGATATTGGAATCTCGCTCGACATCAACGGGGCCTCTGCGGGGAGGATCGTCGACGATGCCGCTGGCAAACTCCGACCGCAGGATGCGACGAACGTGCTCATCCAGCTCGGCCATGGGAATCCTGCCGGCGACCACGTCCCGCTTCATCGCGTCTCCATAGAAGACGGACGATGGCTCTTCGTTATCCATACCGGCTGCGGAGGCTTTGACAGTACTGTGTGTTGCACCCCAATCCGAAAGGACAAAGCCGGGAAATTTCCAGTTTTTTCTGAGCACGTCAGTCAACAGATATTTGTTCTGGCAGGATGACTCGCCATTCACGCCGTTATATGCGCACATCACAGCCCCAGCCTGCGAACCGCGCAGTCCAATTTCGAAAGCCAGCAAGTCGGTTTCGCGCATAGAGCGCCGATCGATATTGACATTAAGCGCGTGCCGGTCGCTTTCGCGGTCGTTCATGGCAAAGTGCTTCAAGTTGCCGATGACATGCTGGGCCTGCGTCCCGGCCACCATCCGGCCGGCCATCGTGCCTGCAAGAATGGGATCCTCTCCGAAGTATTCAAAGGTGCGGCCATCGCGCGGCTCCCGCGCCAGGTTTACGCCTCCGCCCAGAGACATGTCGTAACCCTGGGCTCGCAATTCCCGTCCGAGGAGCGCTCCGTATTCATAGGCGGCATTTTCATCCCACGTGGACGCCAACGCGAGATCGTCGGGCAACCCCGTGGAATAGCGGCCATTTCTGCGGCTGCGCGTCACGCCATACGAGGCATTGTTCATCTGAATTCCGGGGATGCGCAGGCGTGGAATGCCCACCACGTACCCCACCCCTCCATTGGAGTGCAGAATCTCCAGGTTCATCGTGCCCAGGCCATGCCAGCCTGTCCCATGCAGTAAGGAGATCTTCTCGTCCAGGGTCATCTGCTTAAGGACCAGGTCGGTCCGCGCGTCCGGAGAAAGGGCGCGGTTCAGCCATGGGTATTGGAGGGAGTTCCCGGCATTTCCATTGTGGATGTGCTGGCCGCAGTGCGGCGAGACTGCAACAAACGCAAACAGGCCGAGGATCATTGCAACTGGCCGCCGCGGATGCAGATTCATCCTTCTTCCCCCGACATCAGCCTAATCGCTGCGCGGAGCGAACGGTTAGCCAGCCGGATGTCGGCTTGTCTTCAGGAGTTTGGAACTCGATGCATGCATAGATCGCATTGCGATATTCTATTAGATCGTATTGCGATATAATGAACCTGCAGATGTCAGGGGAGTAGGCATTGGCTCACAGTCTCATTCAAATGCTCAGGTTTCCGGTTGTCACAAGGGACCGGAGGAAGCCCGCGATTCGAGGGCTTCTGTTTGATGACCGCTCGTGGTCCATACGCTACGTGGTTGTGAATGTCGGCAGCTGGCTGTCCGAGTGCCTTGTGGTTGTTCCGGCCGCTTCTCTCAGGACGCCGGACTGGTCGCGACAGATTGTCGAGACGAGGCTGACATTCGACCAGCTCTCCTGCGCTCCCGGGGTTGAAACAGTCAGGCCCGTCTCTCGCCAGCAGCAGCTGGCCTGGAACAGACACTTTGGATGGTGCGATCGCGACACGCATTACGGCAATGCGTTTCCATTAGGTTTCCCCCGTCAGGAGTTTCGCGACGTCGAAGGCAAGGATGATCCCCACCTGCGATCGAGCACGGATCTGATTTCCTACGAGGTATGGGATTCCAGTCGATACGTGGGAGTGCTTCAGGATTTTTTCCTGGAGGACCACTCATGGCATATTGACTCTCTTCTGGTCAAAGCGGGGGACTGGGTCTTTCATGAGGAGTTTGTGCCCAGCTCGAGGGTTGTCGCAATTTCATGGGGACAAGGTCGTGTGGTGGTCGAAGGCATGGCATATGCCTGCTGATCTTCATCGAGAGCCCCGCGCCGCCTTGCCGGCTCCCTGCGTGGAACACCATTTGCCCACATTCCGACGGCTCCGGCTGGCCGCCTGGCTCGCTCATCCAACGATTCAACTAGATCGCACTGCGATATACTTACGACGATGAAAAGCAGAGCAGCCGGGCCGGGCCGCGACAAGACGGGCCGGGCAAATCTCGAACGCCTGATTGCCGATTTGGCTGCATTTCGCTATTCGCTGCGCAAATTCGTCCGCTTTAGCGAGAATGCGGCGCGATCCTATGGAATTACGCCACAGCAACACCAGCTGATGCTTGGGGTCGCGGGATTCACCGGACGCGGATCGGCGACCATTTCAGAACTGGCCGAATTCCTTCAGGCGCGGGTACATTCCGTGGTGGGTCTGGTCGAACGGGCGGAACAGCGCGGCCTTGTACGTGCGAAGAAGAGCCAGACGGACCGGAGAGTCGTGCTGGTGTCCCTGACGCCTCGTGGATCGCTGATTCTGGCCAGGTTGTCTGAAGTCCACCATCAGCAGGCACGAAGCCTTCGCCTTTTTATGGACAACAACAGCCCCGCCGGGGTTCATGCCCACTCGAGAAACTCGCGTGAAGGCGGAGCGCAGAATGCATCTGCCTTTCTCGGCGGTTTGTGAACGCCTGCGCAAAGAACATACCTGCGTGAGGCAGAGTGCGAGCAGGCGAACAGCAGGAAGAGAGTGGCTGCCTGCCATTCGCCGCTGCAGGAATACTCCCGCGCCAACAGGATTTGGCGGACGATTTATACCCGGGCCTGGCAGCACTCCTGCGCCATGGCGCTGACCATCGGATCCGACCGGCCTCACAGTATTACCTTTCGGTGGTTTCGTTTGTGCACCTGCAACGACTGGAGAATAATCGCAATGCGATGTAATATTAGATCGTAGTGCGATCTACTGGCTGCACACCGCGGTGGATCTGCAGGGCGGCATTCCCCATGACTAACCAGGAAATCAATCGAGATCTGGCATGGTTTCGTTACAACCTGCGGCGGTTTCTCCGCTTCAGCGAGGACGCGGCGCGGGAATGCGGCGTGACGCCGCAGCAGCACCAGCTGATGCTGGGCGTGGTGGGCTTCACTGAGGCCGGCACCGCGACGATTTCGGAACTGGCGGAGTTTTTGCAGGAACGGAACAATTCCGTGGTTGGGCTGGTGGGGCGGGCGATGGAGAGCGGTCTGGTGGTACGGCAGTCGGGGGCGACGGACCGGCGGCAGGTGGTGGTGTCGCTCACGGAGAAAGGCAAATCAGTCCTCGGCCAGCTGACACAGATGCACCACGCCGAGCTGCGACGGGTGCGTGTGGGGTTCCCTACAGGATGGGACTGGCCGAGACGCGCGGCGATGAGCAGGAAATCCGCATGACGGGAATGAGTGAAGGCCGGCGCAAAGGTCGGCTGGTGGGGCACCCGCTGTTGCGGCGCTATCTGCCCCTGGTGCACGAGGATCTCGTGCAGGTGTACGCGCGCGATCTGCGCAAGTGGCTGGTGCTGGCGCCGATTATCGGGGCCGTGACAGGGCTGGCCATCACAGGAATTGCGGTAGTGATCCTGCGGAAGATGTGGCCGGATGTGCTTGGATACTACCTGCGGCATCATTGGGCGATTGTGCCGGGCCTTACGGGAGGAATGGTGCTGACCGGCCTCATCATGCAGTACTTCACGCCCGATCCGGACGAGCACTCGACCGAGGAGATCATCCGGTCGTATCACGAGCACCAGGGCGACATCGACCTGAGGCCGTTCTTCGCCAAGCTGCTGGCGGCAGTGACCACGGTGGGCTTTGGAGGCAGCGCGGCACTGGAGGGGCCCAGCATCTACGGCGGCGGCGCGATCGGGTCGTGGCTGTGGACGAGATTGCGGCGGATGGGGCTGGACGCACGGGATCGGAGGATCATGCTGATCTCCGGCGCAGCGGCAGGAATGTCGGCGGTTTTCCATGCCCCGCTGACCGGCATTGTGTTCGCGCTGGAGATGCCGTACCGCGACGATCTGGCGCACGAGGCGCTGGTGCCGTCGCTGATCGCCTCGGTCGTATCCTACGTGACGCTGACCTCCTTCCTGGGCGCTGAGCCGCTGTTCAACTTCATCCACGCGACCCGTTATACGCGGCAGGACCTTTACTGGAGTGCGCTGGAGGGCGTGCTGATCGGGCTGATTGCGGTGGCTTTTGTGGTCACCTTCCGGCGCGTGCGCACGTACTTTGTGGGATGGGGCGTGCCCCACTGGGTCAAGCTGGGCATTGGCGGATTGCTGACGGGCCTGTGCGGAGAGGCCTTTTTGTACTTCTATAACGGTCCGCTGGTGCCGCTGGGGCCGAATTACGAAGCCGTGGATATGATCCTGGCGGGGCATCACGGAACGCAGCAATTGCTGGCGTTCAGCGGGCTGAAACTGCTGGCGACGATCTTCACGCTGGGCGTGGGCGGGGTGAGCGCGATGTTCGTGCCGCTGTTCCTCACCGGCGGCGCGCTGGGGACGGCATTCGCGCAGATGATTGTGCACGCCCCGGATGCGGGACTTTATGCAGCGGTCGGGATGGCGGCATTTATCTCGGCGGGGTACAAGACGCCGCTGGCAGCGGCGGTCTTTGTAGCAGAGGCAACCGGAGCGCATGCGTTTATCATTCCCGCGTTGATCGGGGCGGCGGTAGCGTACGCGGTTTCGGGCGACGCCTCGGCATCGGGGGACCAGCGGCTGCACGAGGGCGTAAAGCTGCAGGAGCTGACGGAGACGCCGGTGAGCGCCGTCATGCAGACGCAGCTGATCGCCGCGCAGGGATCGATGACGGTCGCGGAATTCGTCCACACGTTATCGCCGCACGCGCATCACGACGCTTTCCCGGTATTCGACGGACACCGGCTGCTGGGCGCGGTGACGCTGTGGGCCGTGCTGCACGTTTCACCGGAAAAGTGGAGAACTACCGAAGTTCAGGGCCTGATAGATGGGCGCATTGCGCGTGTGTCACCCGACTGCGATGTCAGGGAAGCACTCCGGCTGCTGCTGGGCGAGCACACGCACCCGATGCTGCTGGTAGTTTCCGATGCGGGCCAGATGCAGGGGATCGTGACGAAGACGGACATCCTGCACGCACTGAAGACGCGGCGCGAAGCGCCGGCAGCCGTGAAGCTGGAGAAATCCGTGGCCGTGTGAAGCAGCGGTTGGCGGACTACAAGCAGGGCGAGTACGGAGGTTCACGATGGCTGAGTTTCCGATTCCCGAAGCTGCCACACATCCGGAAGCACAATCGCACAAAAAGGGACAGTTTGGAGTAGCGCTGGAGCCGGAGGTAATCCGGATCTGCGGGTATGCTCTGCTGGTCGGGCTGGTGGGCGGCCTAGTCGCGCAGGGGTTGCTGGAGCTGATTTATTTCTTCACGAACGTTTTTTTCTACGGGCGCTTCTCCTTCGCGATCACGAACCCCGCACATAACCATCTGGGGATTTGGGAGATTCTGATTCCGCCGATTGGCGGGCTGCTGGTCGGCGTAATGATCTACCTCTGGGAGCCGACGCTGAAGGGGCACGGGATTCCGGAAGCAATGGAATCGGTGCTGTTCGGGCATAGCCGAATGCGGCTGCGGGTGGCGGTCCTCAAACCCCTTGCCACGGCGTTTGCGATTGGAACCGGCGGCCCCTTCGGAGCGGAAGGTCCGATCATCCAGACCGGAGCGGCGATAGGCTCGCTGTTCGGGCAGGCGATTGGATTGACGCCGTACTACCGGCGCGTGCTGCTGGCAGCCGGCGCCGCGGCGGGTATGGCGGCGACCTTCACGGCTCCGCTCGCGGGGATTCTGGTGGCAGTGGAACTCCTGCTGTTCGAATTGAGGGCGCGATCGTTTATCCCGGTCGCGCTGGCCTCCGCGGTGGCGACGGGGGTGCGGGTCCATTTCGTGGGATGGGCGCCGTTGTTTCCAACGCCGGCGTTCAAGATGACGGGCATGCGGGAGCTGTGGCTGTTTGCGATCCTTGGCGTGCTGATGGGCATCGTGGGCGTGGTGATGATCCGGGTCCTGGGGTGGTTGGAGGATTTCTTCGACGAACTGCCGTGGAAGCGGGCGGCGATCTGGTCGCCGGTGATCGGGGCGGTAATCCTGGGAGTATTGGGGTACTTCTATCCGCAGGTGCTGGGAACCAGCTACGACACCATCCGGGACATGCTGAATGACCGGCTGACCACGGGGCATCTGGTGGGCATTTCGGTGGCAAAGTTCTGGGCCCTGACGATCTCGCTGGGCTCTGGAACGACCGGGGGCGTGTTTGCGCCATCGCTGGTGGTGGGGGGTGGGCTGGGCGCAGCGTTCGCGGCAGGGATGCACCATTTGCTGCCGACAGTGGTGAGCGATCCGGCTTTCTACGCACTGGCGGCCATGGCAGCGGTCTTCGGCGGGATCGCGCGGGCGCCGTTCACCAGCATCGTGTTCCTGTTCGAGCTGAGCCACAACCCCAATGCCCTGCTGCCGCTGGTGGTGTGCGTGATGGTCGCGGACGGATTTGTCCGGCTGTTCAGCCGCGATTCGATCATGACCATCAAGCTGGTGAAGCGCGGGCTGATCGTGCTCCAGGATTATTCGGTCCCGGTGCTGATGCGGGCGCGCATCGATCAGGTCATGCGAACGCAATTCAACGTTTTTCAGGGAACGGACGAACTCCGCAAGGTGCTGGAGACTTTCGTCCCGGGAGACGCAACCCTGATTCCTGTGGTGGATGCGGCGGGAGCCTTAATCGGGATCGTGGAGCCGCACGATCTGCTGAGGACAGAGCCGCCGGATCACCACTTCAAGATGCGCGAACTGGCGCGACGAGACTATGTCCTCGCCCATCCCGGCGAGACCGTGGACCAGGTGCATCGCGACATGATGCTGAAGGATACCGAAAATGTAGTGGTGGTGCAGCCTACGGGGCCGCGCAAGCCGGTAGGGATCGCCCGAGCTAATGAGATTCTGCAGCTGCGGCGCTGGCTCCTCGAAGAAGAGACTCGCGATTCGCAGCTGGCAGCGGGGAAGGAATGAATCTTCGAACCTGAATGAGGAGAGTCCACAAATGGCATTGGTCGAGATCTATTCGCAACGGACCGATTTCCTGAATGCTCTGTTTCGTGACTACCATGGGGCACCCTTTTGGATTCAGGCGCCGAACTGGCACTGGGAGTCTTCACCAAACTCGGTCCCGGTTTTTGTGCTCCGATTCAGGACCACAGAAGGGCTCGAATCTCTCTTCCGCAACCCCACACAGGTCGCCCTCGGGAAAGCATTCATCAAGGGAGATGTCGACATCGAGGGCGACATCTACTGCGCAGTGAGCATGGCGGATTACGTCCTTGCCCGCGTGTCGAGCAGATCCGGTTCGCCCCGCCGGATCGCGCAAAGGGCGATTACGAGCGTCGCCGCCCGGCTCCTTCGATGTCGCCTGCATTCGCAGCAACGAGACCGCGCCGCCATAGCGTATCACTATGACCACCCTCCACAGTTCTTCCGGCCGTGGCTTGGACCCACGATGGCATACTCATGCGCTTATTTCAGGGAAGTCGCGGACGATCTTGACACCGCTCAGGAGAACAAACTGGATCTTATTTGCCGCAAGCTCGATTTGCGCGCCGAGGATTCGTTCCTCGATATCGGTTGCGGATGGGGCAGCCTCGTACTCCACGCCGTGTCCCGGTATGGCGCCACCAGCCGAGGCATAACGCTGAGCACCGAGCAGGCGCGTTTCGCAGCGCATCGCATTTCCTCAGCCAATCTGACACGGAACTGCTTCGTCGAGGTCCGGGACTACCGCGCTCTGCCCGACCTTCCCTATCGCTATGACAGAATGGCGAGCGTCGGCATGTTCGAACATGTCGGCTCCAGGAGCTTGCCTGCTTACTTCGCCATTGCCTGGCAACTCCTGAAGCCCGGAGGTCTTTTCCTCAACCACGGAATCGCCCGCTCAGCGTTAGTACCGCCGCGGCGCGACTCTTTCATTGACAAGTACGTTTTCCCCGACGGCGATCTCGTCCCTCTCTGCGAAACCATACAGCATGCGGAACAGGCCGGCTTCGAAGTGAGAGATGTTGAGAATCTCCGCGAACATTACGTGCAAACACTTCGGCTTTGGGTCGACGGTTTGCAGAAGAACGCTACATCCATTCTGGCTGATGTATCGGAAGAGGTCTATCGAATCTGGCTGCTCTACATGGCAGGATCTGCGGTCGCGTTTGAAAGAGGCGACATCTCCGTCAATCAGGTGCTCCTCCGGCGGCCGGCCCGCGAATCAGTAAGCGTGCCTCGAACCCGGGAACATTGGTACACGAACTGGAGCGCCACGGAATTGCCCAGATCCGCGTGACGACCTCCGGTGGGAAACCTTATGCATGAGTTTGGAGGGAGAGTCCCGGAATCGCGACCTCGCCGGCGAAACCGAGCAGGTGGAGGGACGGCAACGCGCCCTCGCGTGATCCGATTGCTCGCGCGATTTCCGGAGCGACCCGTCTGGGCGGCCTTCGTCTTATGCATGGGTTTTCTGTCGACCGCAAATCCTCTCCGCGGTTGCGATGATTTCCCACACCCCTTTCATTTTCCCCTCTCTCGGGCCGACCGCAATTCTCTTCTTCTTTCGCCCCATGTCTGCCAGTGCGTCTCCGCGACACGCGTTATACGGTCATGCCATTGGGATTGTTTGCGGCTACAGCTCACTCGTCCTGATAGGATTGCAGCACGCGGGTTCTACCATCGACGGGCCGATTGGTGCGCATCGGGTGTTGGCCGTGGCTCTCTCGCCTGGGTGTACCGCATTTTTCATGGTGTTGCTTAAGGTGGCTCATGCACCAGCCGGCGCCACCACCCTCATTGTTTCTCTGGGTATCATTACTCGGCCCTGGCATCTGGCGATAATCGAGATTGCCGTAGCGCTGCTCTGCCTGCAGGCGATTTGCTTTAACCGACTGGCAGGGTTGAATTATCCGTTATGGATCGGGCCCGTGGATAGCGCTATGGAGGAACTCAGAACCGGCCGCAGGCTTGAGGAGCGTAAAGAAAGCATCAGTCCCAGACAGTAGTCAGGAGGCACGGAGAATTCCACGGATCCCGCGGTGGAACCAAACCAGCGCAGAACGGATCTACTTCCGTACGCGAACCGCGCGGCTTCGGCGGCTCGTCTTCTTCGGACGAGGCTCTTCGTCGGTGACCTTGTAGGGCCAGCTCGCCTGCGTGAAGGCCGCACCATCCACCCACAGCGTCTGCCCGCTGACGTAGGAAGCTGCATCCGAGGCGAGGAAAACCACAGAGTTGCCGACGTCCGCGGGGATACCGGCTCTGCCGAGCGGCGCCTGTTTCCCCCAGATCGAGGCGTACCGCGGCTCCTCTCTGAGCGTGCGATCGATCAGGATGGCTCCGGGCGCGATACAGTTCACGCGAATGCCGTAGCGGCCCAGCTCGATCGCCGCCACCTTGGTCAGCATTTCGATGCCGCCCTTGCTGGCGCTGTAGGAAACCAGCCGCGGGAACGGCACTTTGTTGCAGCCGGAGCCGATGTTGATGATCGATCCTCCGCCGGAGTCCTTCATCCATGCAGCGGCAGCCTGCAGGCAGAGGAACGATCCCTTGAGATTGGTGTCGATGTCGCGGTCCCAGTCCGCTTCCGTCAATTGCAGCAGGGGCGCCCAGGTCTGAGTTCCGGCGTTATTCACCAGAATGTCGAGGCGATCGTATTGCTTTGCGAGCGTGGCAAGCATCCGCCGAACCTGGCGGGATGAGCGCACATCCGCCCGAATGGCGACTGCCTGCCCACCGAGGGTTCTGATTTGTTCTACAGTTTCGCTGGCCGGTTCCGGATCGTTCAGGTAATTGACGGCCACGGTGCAGCCGGCGCGCGCCAGCTCGATGGCAATGCCCTTGCCTACGCCCTGCGCCGCGCCGGTCACCAGCGCGAGCCTGCCGCGGAGCGGCTGATCCGAGCCACGGAGCTGTGGAGATTGCGTGGTTCTCATAGTCCTCGTTGTCGCAAACCCTGAATGGCCGCCCGCCACAGCCACCGCCCGGCCTTCTTCACGATATACCGGAGCGCGAATGATGATTGTTCCATGCTATCGGCCCCGCCGCTCAGATCCGTCGGTCCTGGGGCCGCTCAGTGCGGAACGCTGCATGACCGCTCTTCAGCCCCGACGATGTCGCAGTGACCCGCACGGCTCCCGGCCGGAACGTGGAGCGAACGGCAACCCGCATCAGTCCCCCCTCCGCCCGTAGCTCGTGGTCGCCGGGCGCATGCCACGCCGCGGGCTTGCTCGGGTCAACATAGAAGTTATACGAGCCGCGGTAATCTCCAGGACCGGAGACGGAGAATTCGAGCTTATTGTCTGCGTCGACGCACACAATGCCGTCGCGATCGACAATCTGCGCGGTAATCAGCGCTACGTCAGAGCCGTTGGCACGCACGGGGAACTGGGTTCCGTCGGGTCGGGTCAGCTGCGGCTCGACGGTGAGAAGAATGCGCGCCGGCTTGCCGGAAGTGCGTCGCTCGTCCGCGCACACGGGTTGGCCCGCGTGGTCCAGACCAACTGCCTTCAGGCGACCTGGTTCCCACGAAATCTTTTCCCACGTGCAGCGCATTTCCGCATCGGGCGTGCGGCGTCCCTGACTTATTCCGTTGACGAATAACTCCACCTGCGGGCAATTACTCCAGGCATCGACGTTCTGAATGCCAGAAAGATTCCAGCTACTTTGAAGAGTAACTCCCGGACGTTTGGAATAGGGCAGCCACAGCGCATTCTGGAAGATGCGGTACGGCAGCTTCGGGAAGCGGTTGCCGTCCATGGCGCACGAGCCGAGGGACTTCTGATGAGTCATGCCGTTCAGATATGGCATGAAGGGCGATTCCATCGTCTCGGCAAGCATCCAGAAGATCCATCCGCAGGCGCGATCCTGAATATTGGACACGTATTGTTTCGTAAAGAAGTCGGCAGACTCCTTCTCGTGCGCATAGTCGAAACGCGCGTTGCCGCGGTAATAGCACTCCATGTTCATCGACGGCGAGCCCGGGACTTTCTTATAGTGCGCGGTGTAGCCGATCATGATTTTCCTGTCGGCCGGCCAGTAATCGGAAGTATCGCGGCTTTCGACGATGCGGCCGCCGTCGGGATCCCAGCGATCGGCCAGCTCCTGAGTGACTCGCGGCGAATAAATGTCGGTGTGATGCTGCTGGGAGGCCAGGCCGTTATTGGATTCCCACACCGCGACCGATGGATGATTGCGGAAGTAAATTATCGTGTCGCGGTCGTATTCCTTCTTGTAAGTCAGCGCCGGTTCGCTATAGAGCGCCCACTCGTTGTCGCCGCTGTCCTGGATCACCAGCACACCGTAGGCATCGCAGGCGGACACGGTTTCCGGCATGGCGGGAATATGGCCCACACGCAGGGTGCTGCCTCCGCAGCCGGCGATCAGCCGCACGTCGTTCCACTGCAGCTCCGCCGGCACCGCCGAGCCAAGAGCCGGATACGTATTGCGCTGCCCGAAGCCGTTCAGCAGATGTTTGTCGCCGTTCACGTATCCGTAATCTGAGTCCCAGCGGAGGGTGCGGATCCCAAAGGGAGATTCGACCCGATCGACTTCCGCGCCGTTCAGTTGCACGATGCTGACGGCGCGATAGAGATATGGGCTGCCCGAGCTGCTGTTATTCGGATACCAGAGCCGCGGCTGCGGCACCTCGCCGGACTGATCGAACAGGGCCATCGCCCCGGGCGGGATGGTCCTGGTTGCGGTCATGGACAGGGCGGTGTTGCCGTCCGCATCGAGGAGTTTCGTCGTCAGCATGGCGTCGCAGGCCGAATCGCTCTGATTCTCGACATTCGTCCGAGCGCGCAACTGCGCCCCGTCGGCGTTGGCCGCGAGCGTCGCGAGGTACGTTCCCCATTTCTGCATCGGCGAGTAAGCATTCAGGGGAATGTGGACCGGATGGGTGATGTGCAGATACACCGGGCAGACGATGCCGCCGAAGTCCATGCCCAGAGCGAAGGTGCTGCCGAACCCCGGCCAGGTGAAGAAGCTGTGTTCCGCATTGGAGACGCGCACCGCAATCACGTTGTCCGCGTCGTAGCGCAGATCGGCGGTGATATCGAGAGCAAAAGGAATGAAGCCGCCAACGTGCGTGACTTCCTGCGGCTGCGGAACTGCCGTATTGCCGGGGTAGAAGCGTCCGTTGACGTATACGGCGGCGGCAAGATCGACGCCCTGGAACTCCAGCAGGAATCGCTTCCCCCGGTCGCGTCCGTCGACAGAGAAATGTTTGCGGTACCAGACCGTTCCCTGAAACGCGTTGTTCAGCGAGAGGTTCTGGTAAGTGTCGGTGTCGTTGAAGCAGTGGGGCACACCGACTTTCGTCCACGCAGCGTCGTCGAATGCGGTGTCCCTGGCGGCGGGGTAGGGATCCCCCCTGAGGAAGAGCCAGGGAGTGTTTCCCAGGTCGATGATCTTTCTGGGTGCGGCGCCGTCAGCCGCCCAAAGACTCCGCGCCTCCCCTGATAGCAGCGGCAGAGCGAGGCTGCAGGCTGTCAGTCCCTTCAGAAATTCGCGACGATCTGTGCTGGTCATAGTCCTCCGACCGGTGCGGTGGCCGATTTACGAAGTTGGCTGATCCCTGGGCACGAGCAGGTGGAAACGCTGCCCGAGCCAGGCTATCTCAGTCAGCAGCCCGTGTCTCTGCCCTGGTTGACGCGGTTCTGTATTCCATTGCCGTCCCGCTCTCACCGGTGTTCTCTTTCGCTCAGGATCTGCTCGAAGAACAGCAGGCTGTCGAGAAGGTGCTCGCGCCAGTAAGTCCAGCCATGATTGCCGGCGAAGACTTCAAAGGTGTGGGGAATGCTTCGTTCGGCGAGCGCCCGATGCAGGGACTCGTTGCCTTTGAGCAGAGGGTCGTCCTGCCCGCAGTCGAAACGGAGGGGAGGGAGCTGCGCGCGGCGCCGATCGACCCAGTAAAGAGGATCGAGTTCGTGGTCATTGGCCGATTGAAATGGGCTCACGTCGCGGACAAACTGCCCGAATTGCGCAGCCGCCGTAATGGCTGAATGGGCCGAGATGCCGCAAAAGCGCTCAGCGTACTTTGCGCCGAGCCGGAGCGCACCGTAGCCGCCCATCGAGAGGCCTGCCAGCAGGAAGTCTGCGCCCGCCGGAGCGAACACCGCCTCAATGCACTGCATCACGTCTTCGCAGATCCATCGCTCGAAATCCTGGTCCGGGCCGGGCAGGTAGCCGGTGCCGTCGCCTCGAAGGCCGTCCGATGGAGCCACGATCAGCATCGGCCGGATGCGCCTTTCGCGGATCAGGGTAAGCGCGGTGCGATGCGCTGCACCCTTGTGGAACCAGGCCCAGTGGCTGCCATAAACGCCATGCAACAGCAGCGCAACCGGCGTTCTGCGCGACCCATCGATTCCAGGAGGGATGAAGAGGCTCACGTCGCCGCGGCCGCGCAGCGCCGGACTGTAGAAAGTCAGGTGGCGCAGATAGTCGTGTTCGGAAGCCGGATCCGAGAGTTCTACCGGGGAGAAACGGCCTGGCAGCGTGGAGACGTCCATTACGGAAGCAGCACTCCTTTGGCGTTCACTCCACGCCGCATGTCTTCGAAGGCCTCAGCCAGGCCAGAAAGCGGATAGGTGCGGGTCACCATCTCATCCAGCTTCAGCCGCCGCTGCCGGTACAGCGAGAGCAGAACGGGAAAATCGATGAATGGCCGGCACTGCCCGTACAGCGGATTGATATACCGCTTGTCCCATTCGAAAAGCTCCATATTCACGGGGACAACTTCCTCCACGCCGCTCACGGCCACTGCGCATCCGCCGTTGCGCACCATGGCCAGGGGCGAAACGCCCAATGCCGGCACCGCCGTGCACTCGAAAGCGTAGTCCGCGCCGCGCCCGGTCAGTTCGTGAACCTTCTGGGCCGCGCGCAGCAGTCCTGCGTCGTCAGGCTCCGCCTGAATGGTATGCGTGGCGCCAAACTGGCGCGCCAGCCCCAGCCGGTTGGGGTTCAGATCGATGGCAATAATCATGCCTGCGCAGGCGTGGACTGCACCCTGCACCACGCTGAGTCCCACTCCACCGGCGCCCAGCGCCACCACCGAGCATCCCTTTTCCACCATTGCGGCATTGACCACCGACCCGAATCCGGTCATGACACCACAGCCGAGAATCGCGGCCGAGGGAAACGGAATCTCCACGTCGATCTTCACCACCGCCTGTTTGGGCACAACCGCATGTGACGCCATCGTTCCCAGATGAAACGAGGTGGCGACAGGCCTGCCGCGGTGTTCGAACCTCTCGGGCGGCACCGTGGGCTTCCGCTCGCAGATGTTCTCTGCGCCACGGCGGCACTGGAAGCAATCGCCGCACGGGATCGCCCAGTTGAGCAGAACGCGGTCGCCCGGCTGCACATGATCGACGCCGTCCCCGCACTCGAGGACAATGCCCGCGCCTTCATGGCCCATGATCAAAGGCTTACCCCACGACATCGAATCGAAATCGGTGTGGCAGACGCCGCTCGCTTTGATTTCGACGAGGACTTCATTCCCCTGGGGGCTGTCTATTCGCACCTCATCCAGTGTGAAGTTGCCCTGGCCGTCGGTGACGATTGCATTTGCTTTGATCATGATCAGTCCCCCCTTTTGTCAGGAGCCCAAAACAACGGAGGTGACCGGCCTGCAGCTGCACGGCAGGCAGGTTCCGGGATCCGGCGTCGCTCCGGTCGGGTGCAGATAGGCGACCTCTCCGCTCACCAGCGTCGTCTGGCAGGTGGCGCAGTCGCCGTACCGGCATCCGTAGTCCAATTCGATCCCGTTGGCCTCAGCCAGCTCGAGCAGCGTGCCCGAGTTTCCCGTCCACGGAACGGTGACGCCCTCCCGCAGAAAGGTCACGCTGATCTCCGATTCCCGGGGCGGCTCTTCGTCGGCCATCGCCGCACGCAGCGACAGGCTCGACGGCCCAAATGACTCTGTTCGTATCCGGCCATTTTCGACACCCGCCTCCAGCAGTTCCGCCGCAACCGCCTGCATCATGCCGGGCGGCCCGCACAGGAAGTACTCCATCCGCCTCTCGGCGGCCAGCTGCCGCAACAGCGAGGCATCGATCCGCCCCGCGGCGTCGTAATCAGCGCCGAGACGGTCTTCCGGACGCGGCTGCTCGTACAGGATGTGCATGCGCAGGTTTGCGTGGCGCCCGCGCAGCTGCTGCAGATGCTCTCTGAACACATGATCGCCGCCGTGGCGCAGCGCAAACAGGAAATGGATCTCTCGTGTGCATCCCGCCCGGCTCGCGGCGTTCAGCATGCTGATCATGGGGGTTACACCGATGCCGCCTGCGATCAGGGCCACGGGGTGCGTCTCGGAGAGATCCAGACAAAAGCGGCCGTTCGGCATTTTGGCCTGAAGGATGTCGCCGGACTGCAGGTGGTCGTGACACCAGGTCGAGCTCAGCCCGGCGGGCAGATCCGGACGGTCGGCAGGCGGCCCCTGACGCTTGATCGTCAGGCGGTACCGCCGTCCGTCGAAGGCGTCGGAAAGCGTATAGCATCGGATGATCGGCTTCGGCAGGCCTCGCATAGCGAGCCGAATGGGAAGATGCTGCCCGGGAAGATACGGCGCCAGCGCGCCGCCGTCCGCCGGCACCAGATAGAACGACTTTGCGGTTTCGCTCTCGGGGACAATCGCATCGACCAGAAAGTCGCGATACGACACCCAGCTTGCTTCCCGGCCATTCGTCAACGTCACACGCGTCCCAGGTTGTTCAGAGGATGTTGGTAGTGGATGGGGGAAACTGCGCACATCCGCTACCAATGCGGGCAAGCGATCTCGTCATCCGGCGACCTGCTTCAGATCCGCGCGAGTGTTTTCATAGGTGGTGCTGTAGGCAAGGAGATTCGGATCGGGCTCGATCCCCCAAAACCGGCACGCGTCGCGGTAAACTTCCGGCCACCAGTTGCGGTGTTCCGTCAGTCCCTGTTCGCGCCAGCGCGCCCAGTCCACCAGAATGCGCGACCACGCGCTGTCTCCAAACGCCAGCGCCTGTTTTTGGCCGCCCAGTTCCGGAACCAGCCAGTCGCGCCCGATCCGCGCATGCAGAATCTCATCCGCCCAGTCGTAGTCCTGAATCAGCGCCGTCAGGCGGTTCGCCGTGGCCACGGCTACGGCCCACTCGTACTCTTTGCCTGTCTTTTTAGGCATCAGTCCCTGCTCGATGGCATAGAGCACGCCGTGCCGCTCCAGGGGCGTCAACTGCGTGTTGAGCCCGAGGGACCACGTGAAGTTGAGAGGGATCTTTGTCCAGTCGATGCCCATGGAGACGAAGCCGATCTCGCCCATCATGGCGTGCCGCGCTTCGTCCCATAACTGGCGGGTCATGTCCCGGTAATACTCCCAGGGCTTGCCAGGGGTCTCCACCAGGATGCTCGACATCATTTCGGGAACGTCGATCTCCCGCAGGCGCTTGAAGTACAGCATGATCGACTTGGGCAGCGCCGGGATTTCCGGATCGAACAGGAACGCCTCCGCATTGACCCCCATGTTGTAGGGATCGCGGAATCGCTCATCGCGCTTCGGCACGCCGTCATAGCGGTAAGGAACCGACGAGTACATGCGCCGAGGCTCGATGCTATTTTTCGGCTGCGTTCCATCCAAGTCGCCCGCAGCGCCCAGCAGCTCTTCCAGCAGCGCCGTCCATTCGGCCAGAGCGGAGCGGGCTGCGTCATCGACCAGGCATGCGATCGCCTGCTGACCGTATTCGAGAACATCCTGCATCTCGATCAGCGTCAACCGGCAAACGCGCCAGGTCGGGTGATCGAAGAGCTTACTGGTGTCGGCCACCAGGCGCTCCAGCGCCCGTACCACGGCGGGGATGGCATAGCCGTAGAGCCCAAGAACCAGCGCAGGCGTCTGCGGCGCGCACAGGATTTCGTCGAAGAAGGCGTCCAGCGCCGCGTCGGGGCAAACCTCCAGCCCGTAAGGAGGCTGGCGCATCTCCCGCACTCGGTTGGCGAAGGGCTCGACGTGCTCGGCACAATAATGCGCGTGCAGGCTGAACGCCATCTTGAGCTCGTAAACGGGCATGGCCGCGATGCGCGCCACAAAGATCATGTGCAGCCGCTTCAACGACCAGTGCAACCGCAGCTGCCGCGCGACAGACTCCGCGACGGTCAGGCCCCGGGAACTGGCCTCGCTCATCGAATGCAGGCCGACCAGGGGTGGAAGATGAGCATGGCCGGTGTAATCGGCCATGCGCTGCCGAACCTGCTCATCGTTAATCGGCTGCTGGCTCATCTGGAGGATCTCCTTCTCACTGTCTGCAGGTCCGATGGTGCTGCGTACGGCACCGACCACTTCTGAGGAGGATATCGCCGCCCCATTCAGGAAATCCTCTCAGAGATTGACGCCTTTCTGTATTCCATTGCGCTGCTTTCGAATTTTCTGTCGTCAGATTGGCAAACGTGGTTAAAATTGCGCCTATGAGGGCGCATTTCGAGAAGGTCACATCCGGGTCCGCCTCATTGCTCGCATTTGAACGCGTTGATTCGGAGTTCCCCTTCTACTGGCATTACCATCCGGAGTTCGAGCTAACCCTGATTGTCGACAGTCACGGTCAGCGCCTCGTCGGCGACGGTATTGGAGATTACGGCCCCGGAGATCTGGTCCTTCTCGGGTCCAACCTCCCCCACAGCTACCGCTCCGGTCCGGTCAAAATGCCGGACCAGAAATGTCACCGCGCCGTCGTCATCCAGTTCCGCGAGGATTGTCTCGGGCCGGAATTTTTCAAAATTCCGGAGATGAAGCCGATTATGCGCCTCCTGCAGCGCTCCGCCTGCGGCCTGTCCTTCAGTCACACCGCCTCGGGCCGCATCGCAGCCGGCAAGATGAAGGAGTTCCTCTCCTTCTCACCTGCTCGGCGTATCGTCGAGCTGCTCGAAATCCTCGTCATTCTCGCCTCCGAGCCGAATCCGGCGACGCTCTCCACCGATTACGTCAGGCCCATGTGCCGCATCGAGGATCAGCAGCGCATCGAAGCCATCTGCGCTCACCTCAGCGCGCACTTCGACGAGGAGATTGACTACGCCAGGCTCGCTGACAAGCTTCACATGGATCAGGCTTCCCTCTGCCGCTTCTTCAAGCGCGCGACCGGGCGCACTATGACTGCCTACGTGAACGAGCTGCGCGTGGGCGCGGCCGCTCAGCTGCTGACCACCACCGATCTCAGCGTGCTCGACATCGGCTTCCAGGTGGGCTTCGGCAACTACTCCAATTTCAACCGCCAGTTCAAGCGCATCAAGGGATTTGGTCCGCGCACCCTCCGCCAGCAGTTCCGTTCCCATGCCGAGCCGGAGTTCACGCTTCCGCCGGGAATGGACGCCGACCCCCTCCCTTCCCGCATGCGGGCCTGAGGGCGTCGACCCCTGATAGGCCGCAGAGCCGCCCGCTGGGCGGGCTGTTCAGCCAACCGAGTACACAAATCTCTCAATTCCGATGAGGAATTCTCTATTCCCGGCGTATTACGCTGAGCGCGCCGAAACAACTCTGCACGCGTGCGTTCCGGCTCGTTCCCCAGCTGATCCTCCGCGGAGATTTTCGTTGTCCCCAGTGTGCCTGCGTTTTAAGAAGCTGTTCGATCGCAGCCTTTGCCTGCTTGCCCTGCTGACGGCAGGTGTGGCCGCGCCCGCGCTGCACGCGCAGGATTTCCGGAAGCAGGTGATCTATCAGATCATCACCGACCGGTTCTTCGACGGCGACCGAACGAACAACAATCCGCCGCAGAGCCCGGGCATGTACGACCCCACGAAGACCAACTGGCAGGCCTACTGGGGTGGCGATTTCGCCGGCATTCAGGACAAGTTGCCTTATCTGAAGCGCATGGGCATCACCGCCATCTGGATCTCTCCTTCGGTGGACAACATCAACGTGCCCATGACGGGCCCCGACGGCAAGCCCGTTCCTTATCTTTTTGCTCCCTATCACGGCTACATCAACCGCGATTTCATGCGCGTCGAGGAGCACTTCGGCAGCAGCCGCAACGACTGGAAAGCTTTCGACTCGATGACGGCTGCCGCACATGCCGACGGCATCAGGATCGTTCTCGACTTCTCGCCGAACGATTCGAACCTGACGTTCACGGCCGAACACGGCAATCTCTACGACAATGGCAAACTGCTGGCGACCTACGATCACGATCCGCAGGGCATGTTTCATCACAACGGGATGCTGACGAACATCAATGACGCCTATCAGCTCCAGTACTACAACGTTTTCGGGCTCGCCGATCTGAACCAGGACAATCCCACCATTGACCGCTACATCAAGGACTCCATCCACCAGTTTCAGGACCATGGCGTTGATGCGGTCCGCCTCGATGCCGTCCGCCACATTACCTGGGGCTGGTCGTACAGTTTCGCCAACTCCGTCTACAGCTACAAGCCCAGCTTCATCTTCGGCGAATGGTTCATGGGCGGACCGCAGGACCCGTTCTACTCGGATGCCTGCAAGTTCGCGAATCACAGCGGCATGTCTCTGCTGGATTATCCCTTTGCCATCGCCATCCGCGACGTCTTCGCAAACGACAAGGGATTTTCTGAAATCCAGAAGATGCTCGACAGAGAGGACCGGAACTTCGCTCATCCGCTCGACCTCGTCACTTTCGTCGACAATCACGACATTCCGCGGCTCCTCTCTGTAAAGGACAACCGCCATCGCCTCGATGAGGCGGAGGCGCTGGTGCTCACCGCGCGCGGAATTCCCGTCATCTACTACGGCGACGAGCAGTATCTGCACAACGATACCGATGGCGGGCGCGACCCTTATACCCGGGTCTGGATGTCTTCCTATGACACCCACACCGTCGGCTTCCGCCTGGTGCAGCGGCTGGCTGCGCTGCGCCAATCCAACGATGCGCTCGCTTACGGCAGCATGCAGATGCTGCAGATCGAGCCGGATGTCTTCGTTTTCGAGCGACGATTTGCCAACGATGTGGTGCTGGTGGCCATCAACAAGAGCGAAGCAGCTTCCGCCACGATCCCCGCGCTGGCAACCAGCCTGCCACCTGGGAACTACCGCGATGTTCTCACCGGCCTGATGGATGGGAGCCGACTGCGCGTTCGCCGCGGCGCAGGCGGCCAATCGGAGACGGGACCGCTGGCGCTGCCTCCCCACAGCGTTTCCGTGTGGCAGTCCGCGCGGTCCGCGAGCGGCCCGGAAGTGGGGTCGATTGGGCCGACGATCGGCCAGCCCGGCATGCAGATCACGATTGCCGGCCAACACTTCGGCGCCTCGCAAGGTTCGGTTCTGGTGGGCAGCGCCGCTGCCGCCGTGCGCTCCTGGACCGATGAGACGGTCACGTTCACCATTCCTGCAGTGCCTCCGGGGCAATATTCCGTCCGCCTGCGGACCGCTCAGGGATCCGAGTCCAATCCAGTTCCCTTCACCACGATTGAGAACCGGCTGATCCCGGTCACATTCACGGTGGATAATGTCCCTCTGCTGCCGGGCGGCTCCGTCTATTTGACAGGGAATACAGTCGGGACCGGACAATGGAAAACAGACCCCAGCATCGCCCCAGGTCCTTTTCTTTGTCCTCATTCGCCTACGTGCTTCCTCGATATTTCCGTTCCTGCCGGCAAGGCGCTGGAATTCAGAGTTTTTCTGATCGCCCGCGATGGATCCCTGCACTCGGAGAGAGGCGGCAAGCACGCCTACGCCGTTCCCAACAGCGGAACCGGCAGCGTAACCGTGGACTGGCAGCGATGAGCGCGCACCTCGAGGCCAGCGACAGATTGGAAGGGATATGAATCGTCGCGAATCGCTGAAGCTGCTCACCGCCGCGGCGAGCTCCGCATTCCTGAAACCCTGGCCGGCGCTGGCGCTTTCTGGCCCTCACGGCACCGGCGATCCGTCCGCTTCCGACGCTGCTGTCGCAACCCAGCCCGTTTTCTCCTGGCTGCCGGTGGGAGCTGTCAGGCCTGCCGGCTGGATTCGCGCGCAAATGCTGCGCGACCTGAATGAGGGTTTTGCCGGTTGCCTGGGCCGGCTCTGTCATGAAGCCTCGTCCGACATCTTCGTGACAAATCGGAATTCGCTGCACTCGCAGAATGTTGCCAACCGCAACGGTGTCGCGTGGTGGAACGGCGAAACCGAGGGCAACTGGCGCGCCGGTTTCATCATGATGGCGTACCTTACCGGAGATCCACGCACCATGCAGGAGGCCGATGACTACGTGCGCCACATCCTCGCCTCGCAGGACAGCGACGGCTACCTCGGGATCTTCGCGGCGGATTCGCGCTTCGTGCATCCAGGTGAGCTCTGGACGCAGGCGTGCCTGCTGCGCGGCCTGCTCGACTATGCCGATCTCGCCGGGAATCCCGCCGTGCAGACCGCCGTCCAGCGCTGCGCCGATCTCATCGTTTCAGTCTATGGCTCCGGCAAAACGCCGGTTCCGTGGGGCGAGAATCACGACCTGATGATTGTCGACGTGATGGAGCGGCTCTTCGAGGGCACCGACGAGGCCCGCTACCGTGACTTCTCCGTGTGGTTGTACGACGACTGGAGCCGCAACGTCAGCGGCGCCGACACCAGCCTTCCCTCGCTGCTGAATCGGGAGGCGCCCTTCGTGCAGCACGGTGTGCACACCTATGAGTCCATTCGCGTCCCCCTGTGGCTGGCAGCCGCCACCGGCCGCCCCGATCTCGGGCAGGCCGCGCGCAATGCCATGGACAAGCTGAGCCGCTATGCCGAGCCGGGCGGGTCCGGCGTGAGCGAAGAGCTGATCGGCAATCTGGCTCCGAACCCGACTTCGACCGAATACGAATACTGCGCCACGAAAGAGATTCAGTTCACGCTGGAATCCGCGCTGCAGAAGACGGGGATCGCGGCCTACGGCGACAAGGCGGAGAAAGTCTGGTTTAACGACGCGCAGGGCGCGCGAGCTGCCGACGGGCGCGCCATCGCCTATCTCTCGCCCGATAATCGTCTGCGCTGCAATGGCCTCACACCGGATGGCACGCGCGCCGAGCCGCGCAACAAATTCTCGCCCACCCACGCCGACGTCGCAGTCTGCTGTAATCCGAACGCCGCCAACGTCGCCGCGCTCTATGTCCGCGGCATGTGGATGCGTCGCGACAACGACACTCTGGCCGCTCTGCTGTATGGCCCTTGCCGCGTTTCCACGCAGATCGGAGGCGTCGATGTCGCGATTGAGGAGCAGACAGCGTATCCCTTCGAGGACCAGGTGAGCATCGCCGTGCATCCGGAAAAGCCGGCGCGCTTTTCGCTGCTGCTCCGAGATCCCGGCTGGTCGGACGGCACCCAGGTGAGCTGCCCCAATGCCCGCATCGCCCGCGAAGGCAGCTACTGGCGCGTGACGAAGGAATGGAAAGCGGGGGACACGGTTCACGTGAGATTCACCCACGAAGTCCGCACCCTGACCTCCGTCAACGGTGAGATTGCGCTCGAGTACGGAGCGCTGGTCTTCGCTCGGCCCATCGCCTCCACCCAGACCGTGATCCGCACCTATCCGCTTCCAGGCTTTGCCGACACGTACGACGAACCGGATCCGGGCAGGCAGGAAGAACTCGTCCTCACAGCGGAATCGCAGTGGCAGGCCTTTGGATTCGAGCCGCGGCGGACCGGAGAGGTTGCGGACCTCCAGTATCCGTTCGACAGACCTGCTTTCGTCCTGCGCGGCTCCATGATCGGTGCCAGTGACCGGCAGCCGGTTGCCGTCGATCTGGTTCCCCTGGGCAACGCTCCCTTGCTGCGCAGGACGACGCACGCGATTTCATCCTGATTCCGGCTCCCATCGGGCCCCGAGGCAGAATTGATGGCATCCACACAGCGAATCAAACCGATCGGCATGCCGGCATCCGCGGAGCAGCCACGAATCACCGCCGTGCTGGTTGTCAGCAGCGCCGTGGCCGCGCTCGGCGGCCTGCTCTTCGGCCTGGATACTGCGGTGATCGCCGGCGCGACGAACGCGCTCTCCGAGTTGTTTCGACTTTCGCCAGGCATGCTCGGCGTCACCGTTTCCAGCGCCCTGTGGGGCACCATCGCCGGAGCTGCGCTGGCGCCGCCTCTCGGCGAACGGCTCGGCCGCCGCGACAGCCTGCGCATCGCGGCCATCCTCTATCTGGTTTCGGCCCTCGGATGCGCCTTTGCCTGGAGCTGGCCCGCGCTGCTCGCCTTCCGCATCGTGGGCGGCCTCGGCATCGGCGCGTCCTCCGTGCTCGGCCCCATGTACATTGCCGAGATCGCTCCCGCCGCGTGGCGCGGCCGTCTCGTCTGCAGTTTTCAGATCAACATCGTCATCGGAATTCTGCTTGCCTATCTCTCCAATTACGTCATCGTCCTGAACAGGCTCGGTCTTGCGGAATGGCGCTGGGAGCTGGGGGTTCCCGCCCTCCCCGCAGCGATTTTCCTGGTCGCGCTTTTCTTCATCCCACGCAGCCCGCGCTGGCTCCTGGGAAAGCATCGCCTGCACGAAGCCGAATCCGCACTCATCGCTGTGGGCGAACCCGCTCCGCAGACGGAGATTGTGCGCATCCGCACCTCCCTGACTGCCGAGCGCGCTCTCAGCCACGAACGCATCCTCTCGCGCCGCTATCGCCTGCCGCTGTTCCTTGCCGTCAGCCTCGGGCTTTTCTGCCAGCTTTCCGGCATCAACGCGATCCTCTATTATCTGAACGACATTTTCCGCGCGGCCGGCTTCGCGAAGGTTTCCGGAGATCTCCAGGCCGTGGCGGTCGGCGCGACGAATCTCATCTTCACGCTGCTGGCCATGATGGTGATTGACCGCATCGGCCGCAAAGCCCTCCTGCTCATCGGTTCCGTCAGCATGGCCGCGGCCCTGGTTGGGATTGCCGTGCTCTTCTCTACACAGCATCATCAGGGCTGGCTGCTGTGGCTGCTTATCGGATATGCCGCGTCCTTCTCGTTTTCAGAGGGCGCGGTGATGTGGGTCTACATCGGCGAGATTTTTCCCAACTCGGTGCGCGCTCGCGGGCTGGGCGCCGGAAGCCTGGCCCACTGGGTCATGAACGCGCTCATCTCCGCGGTCTTCCCGGTGCTCGCCGCGTGGTCCAAAGCCATTCCCTTCGAATTCTTCGCCGCCATGATGATTCTGCAGTTTTTCGTCGTCTGGTTTGTCTTTCCTGAGACGAAAGGGATTGCCCTCGAGGACATGCACGAACGCATGACGCATGCGGCATAACTCTGAGCATCCTTCTGCGGTTCCGCCGGGGGCGCAATGCCTGCGCGGGTGCTGCCATAATGGCTGCCGCACCAGCGCGCCTGGGCTAAGAAGCGCCCTCACAACCCTGGATTCCCTGCACGGGTACGGATGAGACCCGCCGCCGGAGTCGGCCCCGGGGCACTTTGCTGAGGCCGTCAATCTGTGAAGGAGGCTGCCTCAGGTCGATCTCGTGAGGGCGGCCACGCTTCCCACTGCCCAGCGCCGGCGCGCCACAACTCCAGACGATTGATTCCCGGCACATGTCGGCCAATCGGCATAGGGGGAGTGGATTTCCACTCTCCCCTGCCACAGCACCGGACATGCGGGTCCGCATCCGGCGGTTCGAGGGGTTGAGGTCAACAGAGACGAGGGATGCCCAGTTCGTTGGCCCATCTGAGGTCCAGCACTTTGTGCAGAAGCTTCCCGCTGTTGCGCCACCAGCGGCGGGTATTAGCCGCCACTTGCGCCGCCACCTCGGATGAGGCTCCGCGCTTGCGCAGCTCGCGATAGGTAGTCGTGCCCCGCGCCCATTGCTTGAGTTGGATAGCCCGCAGCCGATGGCGCATCCATTTGTCCAGATCGTTCCAGACGCCTGGAGTATCTGCCCGTCGGAAGTATGCCCTCCAACCCAGCACGTAGACACGCAGTTGCTTGACCACCTCGTTCAGGCTGTGTCCGCACGAGCGGCGGGTCAGTTCCCGAACTCGCTGCTTGAACGTTGCCATCGCCTTACCGGCCACCCGGCGCTTGATCTTGCCACCGGGCGCGACCCAGAAGCTGTAGCCCAGGAACTTGCGCTGGAACGCACTGGCTACCGCGCTCTTGGCTTCATTCACCTTGAGACGCAAACGGCCATAGAGTTTCAGCAGCAGGGCCATCACCCGTTTGCCCGCGCGACGGCTGCGAACATACACGTTCGCATCGTCGGCATAACGAACGAAGCAATGACCTCGCCGTTCCAACTCCTTATCCACCTCATCCAACATCACGTTGGCCAGCAACGGCGACAACGGCCCACCTTGCGGCGCGCCTTCGCTCCGTTCCATGACTACCCCGCCCTCCATGATCCCGCTCGTCAGATAGGCGCGCACCAGACGGATCACTCCGGCATCGATGCAGCGCTTGCTTAAACGGTCGATCAAGATGTCGTGGTTGACCCGGTCGAAGAACTTCTCCAGGTCCACGTCTACAACCACCCTCCGGCCCGACTGCACATACGACTGCGCCGCTTGAACGGCCTGATGTGCATTGCGTCCCGGACGGAAGCCATAACTATGCTGACTGAAGGTGGAATCGAGAAGCGGCTGCAACACCTGCAGCAACGCTTGCTGAATCAGACGGTCCGTCACCGTTGGGATGCCAAGCTCGCGCTCGCCTCCGTCCGGCTTGGGGATCGTTACCCGTCGCACCGGCTGGGGCCGGTACGTTCCACCCAGCAACTGGCTGCGGACCGCTGGCCACTCGGTGCGCAACCGTACGGCGGTCTCTTCGATGCTGAGACCGTCGATACCGGCAGCGCCCTTGTTGGCTCGCACCCGCTTCCATGCCTGCTGCATGTTCTCTCTGGCCAGCACTGCCCTAAGCAGTCCCGGCCCTGTGTCCTCCGCTTCAAGACGCGGGCGTAGGGCTTCGTCGCTGACCGGCTCAGACAAGGCTTCACCTTGTCCAAGTTCGGACCGCTCCGCTTCCGCGGACTTCTGACGCAATGCCCTTCGCATCATCATGCCGGATTCCACTCCTCCTCGTTCGGCCCTTCGTCCGCCACGGCGGACTACCACGGCCTCGGCTGACTTCTCGCTCCGGCTCGACGCCGTCGCCCTTTCAGGCACAACGCGAGATCTCCCCAGGTAAGAACGCACTCCTTCACTGCACGGCCGCCGGATTTACGCCGTCGATCCTTGGTCACAACAGCTTCGCGGTCTTTGGCCCGCTCGCCCTGATCCACAGCGCCTTCTATCCGGTTCTTGTTCATCGGCCCGCAGCTTCGCTCCACGCTTCCTCCCCACACTCGGTCGCCCTCATGCAGTTGCGCTTCGCTTCACTCGCCGTGACCTGCTTGTGACGGGACTTGCACCCGTAAGAGTGCGCCCATGCTGGGCGCACCAAAAAACCGGACCTGCAGAAGCAGGCCCGGCAGGAGACATGGAAGTGGTGAGCAGCCCGGCCTTCAGAACACGAATCGGGCAGCGAGCTGAACCTGGCGGTTGGTGTACTCCTCGACTCCGGTGATCCTGCCGAACGTCTGAGGCGCATTCACATCTCCGCCGGGGTTGGTGAACTGGGGCGTGTTCAGGAGGTTGAACGCGTCCACATGCGTTTCCAGGCTGAGGCGTTCGGAAAAGTGGAAGTTCTTCTGCGCACCGACTGCGACCGTCCGGGAACTGGGGCCGAAGATCTGATTCCGGCGCATAGTCCCGAGGCGGTCATAGACCGGAGTGCCGTATAAACCAGGGGTCGTGGGTATGTTGTCGGAGAACGCTGAGGGGTTGAACCAAAATCCGGAGATACTTTTGGGATAGCTGATGGGGCCAATCTGGTCGGGCCGGTTCTCCGGGCTCGCACCCGTGATGGAAAGATCCACAGGCGTCCCCGTCTCCAGCAAGGCGATGAGGTTCGTCTGCCAGCCACCCAGAGCCAGGTCGAGGGGGCGGGACCAGCCGGAGCCGAAACGGTGCCCGCGCCCGAACGGCAGCTTATACACCGTCGAGAAGCTGAAATTCTGGCGCTGGTCCTGGTTGGAGTTTCCGTAATCGGCAAGCGGGTCGTAATAGAGTTGAACGGTGGCGCCGGTAAAGGCACCAGGCGAGTCATCCAGTGTGTGCGACCAGGTGTAACTCGCCGTGGTCATCAGATTTTCGTCGTGGTGCTCGGCGTGGATCTGAAGAGCGCTGTAGTTGGCGATTCCGTTGTAATCGATATCTGTAATACCGCCATACTGCGGATAAGGCACGGACCCGGGGAACGGGGCGCCGGTGGCGAACTGATAGTTATTATAGGGATAGTAGGTTGAAAGGTTGCCGCTGTGGCTGCCCACATAAGCGACGTTGACTATGTTCTTCAGACCGAACTGGTGGGAGAACTGCAGATTCCACTCCTGTACGCGGGAATGCTCGTTGTTTTGATTCGCCCCATTGATGGTCATACCCGCAGGGGGACTGTTCGGATTGAAGCTGGTAAATCCGGCGGCCGGCAGAGGCGTGCTGACCGCTGAGGAGTTGGTGTTGACGGCGCAGTCATAAGGCGCAGACTGGGTTGCCGTCATGCCGCTGAGCGTGATGCAGTAACCTTGCTGAGCAAGATATACAGAGGTGCTCTGAAACGGCACCTGATAATCCAGCTGATAGCCGATACCACCATTGTCTACAAAGTAGAAGACTCCGTAGCCGCCGCGGATGACGGTGTCGCCGTTCTGTGTGAGGCTATAAGCGAAGCCAAGGCGCGGGGCAAAGTTATCGTTCAGGTAGTCCTGGTTGACGATCGACCGCGGCACCCCGTTCACGCCAGCCAGCAGCACGGTGCCGTTGCTGAAATCGAACGACGACATGCGATTGTGCATTTCATAAGGCCAGGTCAGCAGGTCGTAGCGAAGGCCGAGATTCAGAGTCAGGCGAGGCGTGACGCGCCAGTCGTCCTGGGCAAAGACGCCGTCCTCCTGGTCGATCTCTCCGTAGAAGCCGCCCTGGTAACCGATGATGTAGTCGTTCACTCCTCCAACGAGGAGTTCGGAGGACTCCCAGCCAGTGAAATCCTCACCGAGGGGAGCTATGTAAAAGAACCCTTTGGGAGCGACCGCGGTGAAGTAAGAGACCTGACGCCGGATCAGCGTGCCGCCGGTGGTGATGGTATGCTGGCCGCGAACGATGCTCACGGTGTCGTTCAGTTCGTAGGTATTCTGGGGCACAGTATAGGTGCCGTAATCGCCCGTAAAGTCGAGCTCCGCACCAGTGCCGCCGATCAGAGCGCCGCCGCTGTACAGAAGATTATTGCCATGGTTGCAATTGGCGATGCCGATCTGAGTGCAGATGTCTTCCCCGTAGTCGGCCGGAATGTAAGCGTATGTTATCCGATTGTAGCCCAGGTGCACCTGATTGAGGATTGTCTTGCTGAAAGTATGGGTTTCGCCGAGGTCATAGCCGCGAACGTGAGTATAGTCGCCTCCGCCCAGCCCAGGCAGATAGAGCAGACCATTGTTTTCGGCGCGGGTCGAGTTGTCGTAGCTGACCCGGAAGAAGGCGCTGTCGTTGAGAGTTGCCGGCCAGTCGATGCGCGCATCAAAGTTGTTATAGTTGATGGCCTGGTGCTGGTAGTCGATATAGTAGTTATTCAGAACCCGATTGGTTATCGTAGGGTTCGGAAACGCATTGAGATATTTCAGGGCAACTGCGTTGCTTCGCCCCTGCGGGATGATATTGCCCTGAAACGGCTGACAGGTCATAGGATCATAGATCTGGCCCTGGCTGGTCGCCGGATGGTTCGTCCCGGTGCAGATGGGGAAGGTCGTAAGGTAGAGGCCATAGGTGTACGCGGGATCGAGCAGTTCGGAGAAGTCGCCGGTCCGCATCTTGGCGCTTGGAACGGTCACAAAGTAGGCGTTGACGGGTTGAGTCTCGCGCCAACCCTGATAATCGCCGAAGGCAAAAAGTTTGTCGCGGATAATACGTCCGCCGAGGGAACCTCCGAACTGATTACGGGTGAAGGAAGGATTAGGGGTTGCCGGGGCGCCTTCGAAGCGATAGTTCGGGTTGGCATCGAAGTGGGAATCGCGGTAGAAGTTGAAAAGCGAGCCGTGATACTGATTGGTGCCCGACTTAATGGAACTGACGATGATAGCTCCGCCTCCGCGCCCGAATTCCGCCGGGGCGACGCTGGTGATGATCTTGAATTCCTGGGTGGCGTCGATGGGCGGGAAGAAGGCGATGGTGTTGACAAGGCCGTCGTTGTTATCGATGCCGTCGAGGATATAGTTATTGGCCTGCGGACGCAGACCGTTGATGGAAAGAGAAGCTCCGCCGCTGTCGCCGTAACGGTAGGTTTCGGTGTTTCCTCCCACGCCGCTGGCGTTGTCTCCGTATTGTCCCCGGGTTACGCCGGGAGAGAGCATCGCGAGATTCGTGAAGTTGCGGCCGTTAAGAGGTAGCTGCGTCACCTGTTCTCCCTGAATGGTATCGCTGACCGTCGGGTTCGTAACGTCCAGCAGCGGAGCGGCATCTGTAACCCGAACGCTGGTGCTGACGGCGCCCGGACGCAGGTGAAACAGGAGGGTTTGTGCCTGCAGGACATCGAGAGTGAAGCTCTGGGACTCCTGCGCAAATCCATTGAAGCTGGCTGTGGCGGTGTAGTTGCCACGGGGCACGGCCGGAAAGACAAAGTCGCCTTTGGTTCCGGTGGGGGTAGAAATGCTGACTCCGGTGTCGGAGTTGGTGAGCGTCACCTTGGCGCCGACCAGGACAGCGCCGGAGGCGTCCGAGACCGTTCCTACTACCTGTCCAGCGTCTGACTGCGCGGCGAGCGGAGCCGGAAGGTAGGCGAGGGACAACAGGACGAAAAGGAACCAGTTCCATGTGTGCCGGATGGCTCTGTTGCAAAATCGCACGAACATTGCATCTCCTCCTCAAACAGCAGAGAACAGGAACGGCGGCGGGCACACCAGGAACGGCAGCGTTGAAGACACACGCTCTCTTAGCTCGTGGCGAGTTCCTGGAGTCAGAATGACAGGGCCTGGGGACCGCTGACAGCAACAAGTTCTCTATCGGTGCCCGAGCATAGATGAGCGATTACGGCAAAGTCCTCATCGGGATTGACTGATTTTGATACTGAATTTGCACTGCTGCCTCGACATTGGTCGCCCGCAATCCTGCACGGGAATGGCGCCAGGTTTCCAGCGACCCAATCGTTTCCGAAATGTGGCGCAGATTTTTCATTGCCGAGCCAAACCTGATGAGTTGCCGAGGATAACCCTCCCCTTTGATCCCACCAGTTTGATTCCGCCGGGAACTGGAGGTTTGGGCTGATTGGAGCTTTGCCCCTGATTGTCACATCTTGACAGTCATAATGAAAGGGTGCTAACGTCCGTCGCTATGAATGCTCAGAACACCGATGTCATCCAGGGCACCCTCGACATGCTGATCCTGAAAACTCTGAGTCTTCAGCCGCTGCATGGTTTCGGCATCGCTCGCCGTGTGGAGCAGATCACGCAGGGGGTTTTCAAGGTCAACCCCGGCTCGCTGCTGACGGCTCTTCAGCGCCTGGAACGTTCGGGGTGGCTGGAATCCGAGTGGCGTCACACGGAAAACTCGCGCCGCGCGAAGTTCTACAGCCTCACCCGCGCCGGCAGGAAGCAGCTGGAACTCGAGACTGCGGACTGGACCCGTCGCGCATCGGCAATCGCACGTCTCCTCCGCGAGGGAGCATAACGCATGTCGATTTGGCGCCATGCCACTCGCGGGCTCCGTGGGCTTCTGCGCCGGACTGCGCAGAATCAGGAGATTACCGATGAGGTCCGGCAGTATTTTGAGGAGGCGACGACTGAGTGGAAGGCGCGCGGCCTCACCGAAGAAGAAGCTCGGCGCGCTGCTCGCCTCGAATGCGGGAACCCGGTTGTCGTCGCGGAGCAGATGCAGTCCTATGGATGGGAGAATGGCGTCAGAACCCTGCTCTCCGATCTCCGCTTTGCCGCCCGGCAGCTGCGCAGGAATCCGGGATTCGCGATCGTCAGTGCAATTACGCTCGCGCTTGGCATCGGCGCCAGCACCGCAATCTTCAGCGCCGTCAATCCGATTCTCTTCAAGCCGCTGCCCTATCCTCAGCCCGATCGGATTCTGATGATCTGGAACACGTGGCAAGGCGCCCGCTCGGAGGTGGCCTTCGGGACTTACCGCGAACTGCAACAGCGCAGCCGTTCGTTCGAGGCGATGGCCATCTTTGAGCCATGGCAGCCCGCGCTGACAGGCGGCGCCGAGCCGGAACGGCTCGACGGGCAGAGCGTGAGCGCCGATTTCTTTCACGTGCTGGGGGTGGCTCCCGCACTCGGCCGCGATTTCCGGGCATCCGAAGAGGACCCGAACGGACCCAATGTCGTCATCCTGAGCAACAGACTTTGGCAGAATCTTTTCCGCGGAGATCCCGCGATCCTCGGCCGCCAGGTTAAACTCGACGGCGACAACTACACCGTGATCGGCGTGATGCCGCGCGGCTTTGAGGACGTTCTTTTACCCTCAGCCGAGCTCTGGACGCCCACCCGATACGATCAGCGGCAGATTACCCGCGATTTCAATACCTGGGAGTGGGGCAGCCATCTGCGCATGGTGGGTCGCCTCAGGCCCGAAGTGACTCGCGCCCAGGCCATCAGCGAACTCAGTAAGATCGCGCACACGCCATGGCCGCAATTTCCTCGTCCGCGATGGGTTTCGCTCGAGCATGGCCTGATCGTCGATTCCCTGCAGGAGGACATCGCGCACACGGTGAGGCCGGCGCTGCTGGCTGTGCTGGGCGCGGTGATCCTTGTGCTGCTCATTGCGTGCGTCAACGTCGTAAATCTGCTGTTAGCGCGTAGCGGACAGCGGGGCGGGGAGTTTGCCGTGCGGGGCGCGCTGGGCGCGTCGCGGCGCCGCATGGTTCGCCAACTCGTGACCGAGAGCATGCTCCTGTCATTGCCCGGGGGCGCGCTCGGAATCGCCGCTGCGCTCGGAGGAGTGCGGACGATTGTCGCGCTTAGCCCCGCGGATCTGCCCCGGCTCGATGCTATCCGGCTCGATCCTGCCGCTTTTCTCTTCGCATTCGCCACCACCACGATCATCGGCCTTGCCACGGGTGTTATTCCGTCAGTGCATATTTCCCGGAACGACCTGCAAACGGGACTCCGGCAATCGTCGAATCGTGTTGCCGGCACGCACCTTTGGACGCGGCGTTGGCTCGTAATAACGGAAGTTGCTCTGGCACTTGTCCTGCTCGTCAGCGCCGGATTGCTCCTGCGCAGCATGGAACAGCTGCTTCGCGTCAGTCCAGGTTTCAATTCTTCGCACCTGCTCACTATGCAGGTTGTGAGTTCGGGCCACGAATTCGACAATCTGCCCTCCGCACCGGAAGCCGGAGATCGCGCTCGCCGCCGCTTCTTCGAGCAGGCGCTCGATGCGGTGCGGCGCGTACCCGGCGTGCAACGGGCTGCCTTTACCAGCGCTCTGCCGCTCAGCGACGACCCGCCGGTCGTAATTCACTATGGAGCCCAGTTCGAGGATCAGGATGCTCAGGGCGGCTATGACGTATTCCGCTACGCCGTCAGCCCCGGCTATTGCCAGACGATGAACATTCCTCTGCTCAGAGGCCGCCTGCTCGACGAGCGCGACACCGCCGGCGCTCCGCAGGTGGCATTGATCAGCGCATCTCTCGCCAGGCGCCATTTCGGCAATCGCAGCCCTTTGGGCAGGCGCCTCCATGTAGGACCGCGGAACCGGCCCTGGTACACCGTTGTCGGCGTCGTTGGCGACGTGAAACAGACTTCCCTCGCCATCGACCAGGAAGATGCCGTTTACCTTTCCACCGAACAAACCTGGTTCGCCGACGACACATTGTCATTTGTTATTCGCACGCGCGGAGAGCCAGCAGCCCTGGTCCCTGCCGTTGTGGCTGCCATCTGGTCCGTGGACAGGAACCAGCCCATCGTGCGCATCATGACCATGGATCGTATGACGGCAGTCACCGAAGCCCAGCGGCGCTTCATCCTGATCCTCTTCGAAGCGTTCGGCATCGTGGCGCTGATGCTCGCAGCAGTTGGGCTCTATGGCGTGCTCTCCGGCAGCGTAGCTGAGCGGACGCGTGAGATTGGGATCAGAGCGGCGCTCGGCGCCCGCCGCACCGATATCCTGGCGTTGATCGTTCGCGATGGGATGCGACTTACATTGTTTGGCATCGCAATTGGTCTGTCGGGCGCTGTTGCCGCCGCTCGGGTCATCGCGTCCCTGCTCTTCGGTACTTCACCTTTCGATCCCCTCGCCTGGGCTGGCACGACCGCACTGCTGATGATCGTGGCGGGCATAGCTTGCTGGGTACCCGCCTGGAGAGCCGCGCGGGTCGAACCCTCGATGACGCTTCGAGCTGAGTGACTCGCTAAGTTTTAGACTTGTAATGGCCAGGCAGTCTTTCGAAACGCGCGGGCGCGATTGCGCGGATTCAGCATGACGGGCAGCGTTCCGTTATTTGTAGACCGCTCAGACTATCGCGACAGCATGAAGATTGCGATCATTTCGAATGTCAGCGCCAATCCGGCCGCGCTGCGGGCTTTTCCTGAGCGCGATGGCGACGAGCTTTGGCGTGTCGGTCGAAGATCTTGCCCGACTCTTCTACTGGTCGCCGGATCGATCTCCCGCATCCTTATTTATTCTCCCCTTTTCCCTTCCACCAGCCTGGGGAGCCTGCGATTGTGCGTGGCCTGCTCGTACGCATAGGCATAGCCAATCACATCTCCATCCTTCCATCGTTTTCCGGAGATTTCCAGTCCAAAGGGAAGGCCGTTCGCGTAGAAACCTCCGGGCACTGACACCGCTGGAATCTGGATACGGTTTACCCAGGCGGTCTCGCTGGGAGGACCCCATTTCGAGGCGCCGGGAAGGGTTTCGTCGTAGGTGGGCTCCTGCAGCGCGGGGTAAACAAAACCGTCGAGCCGCCAACGTTTCATCGTGGCCTCGTACTCCTCCAGCGCTGCCTGCTGCGGACCAAAGTAGTTCGCCTGGCTGTCAGGATCCGTCTCGATCAGCTCTTGCGGCGTGGTTCCCCCGACCATAAATGCCGGGAACTGCGACCCTGTCGCCGCTTCGTACTCCGCAACCGAGTGATACTGCGGAGGCCCGAAGTTTTCGAGGAAACGATCCACACCTTCGCGCCGATAGGGCTGCGTGTTGAGGCTGCGGTTCAACGCGAAGAAGCTCTCCGGCAGAATATCTTTGTCGATGATCACCGTGGCTCCCGCGGCGCGCAATTGCTCCACCGCCTTCATAAAGGCAGCACGCGTTTCAGGCGCCACGGCTCCGCCATTGGGTGGAGCGCCTGGCCCATGGCCGTAGACATCCGGCGAGCCCTCGAGCACAAACCAGGGCACCCCGAAGCGTTTTCCTCTGAGCGCGTCTTTCCTCAGATAGCGCGTATAGGGACCTGCCTCCGCTTTTTGTGCGCTGCCTTTGGTCCAGGGATCCAGCGGGTCCTCCCCCTGCATAACGTCCAGAGCGATTGCGGCGCTGGTGACATCGCGCGCCAGCGGCCCAATATTGTCGCGGAGCCAGTCCAGCGGTTCAACGCCGGCTATACTGGCCAGCCCACGCGTGGGGAGGATGCCGACCAGGCTGCTGTTGGCCGCCGGCTGCCGTACCGAATTCGCCGTATCCGTTCCGGTGCCGAGGACGCAAAAATTCGCCGCGACTGCCGTTGCCGTTCCCCCCGACGACCCACCCGGCGAGTACCGCCAGTTATAGGCGTTGCCCGTCCTTCCTCCCGCGGTGCTGTTGGTCGTGTCGCTGTACGCAAAATCGGGCATATTGGTTTGCCCCAGAAGCACGGCGCCCGCTTTCCTGAGCCGTTCGACGACCAGCGCATCGCGCGGCGCCACTAACTCCTTGCCCGGAATCAGAAAGCCCTTCCACCCCGCGCTGGTTACCCAGCCCTTCACACTGGTATTTGCCTTAACGACAATCGGGACACCCCATAGCGCCCCATGCCTTACATTCCTCGGCTCTGCATCTTCCCGAGCGGCGGTCCGCAGTGCGCCATCCTTGTCGAGATATAAGATCGCCCGGTAGGTGCCGTCGTACCGCTCAATGCGATCGAGATACCACTGGGTGACCTGGGTGACGGTGTATCGATGCTGCGCATAGAGCTTTTCCAGCCGGGGCACCGTGATCTCCATCAGATCCCGGTCCATCTTCTGTTCCCGGCTGTCCGCAGCCCGGCCGCCCGCCGACGCAACCCCCGTCGTCAGGACTGCAAAACACACGGCACAACAAAGAATGACTTTGGGTCGCATCAGTTATCCTTCTGCTGTCGTTTCGAAGAGTTAGCACTCCGGATGGTGACAAACCGCACGAATCGCACCACGCCGCTCGGAGAGCCGCTGGGAAGTTCGGAACCGAACTTCAGTGAATCTCCAGCACCGCCAGCCCCATCGGCGGAAGCGTCAGCGTTAGCCGATGGTCGCGAACAGGAACATCTTCCGGCTTGCCGATCTCCGAGGCGCGTCGTAACGTCTCGATCTGCTCCTGCGTAGGATACTTTGGACTGCCCATCTGCTTCCAGGCATCCAGCGTGTCGCCGTGCGCGGCATCGACGCGGCGGATCTCTGCCCAGACATTGTCGGGCACTCCTTTTAGATCCATGGTAACGGTCTTATCCGAACCAGCGACTCCCGGCTCAACCAGATTCCACACAGCGACTACCAGCGTGCCGTCGGCACGGCGTGTCACCAGAGCTTCGTCGACCGGAGCGGCCAGGCGCTCGTCGCCCAGTTCGTGCAGAAGCATGAAGGCATCGTAAGCCGGCTTGGGAATACCGTCTTCGGCGACGATCCCGAAGCCGCCGTAAAAGGGAGTTTTGACGACGCCCTGTTCCTCGAAGACATCCGAGAAGGTCCAGTAGGACATCATCTGTGTCTTGCCGTCGCACCGGCTGATGGTATCGGCGAGCCACGGCCCCATATAAATCGAGTCGGTGATGGCCTGGTGGTTGGCGTAACTGGCGTTATATTCGCTCCAGATCAGAGGTGTGTCCGGCCGCGCAGAGCGGAGTATCTCGTCATGCACCTTATCGACGGCGGCGGAGACCATCTGATGCGGCGCAATAGTGCGTTGATCGTGGAAGACATCCTTCACGGAGTCATCGCCGTAGACGTGGGTTGAGACGAAATCCAGCGGCACGTGGTCCTCGACCGAATGCCGAATCATGTCGCCAACCCAGGCGGCCTGCGCCGTGGCGGGTCCGCCCACGCGCAGGCGTGGGTTGACGGATTTGAGGGCGCGCGCGGTATGGTCGTACAGCTCGAAGTAAGTCTGCTGCGGCGGAATGCCGCCCCAGAAACCAATATTGGGCTCGTTCCAGACTTCGAAGTACCATTGCGCGACTTCGTCGATGCCGTAGCGTTCCACAAGATGCTGCGCGAACGCTGTCATCAGCGCGTCCCACTTAGCGTAGTCGGCGGGCGGAGAAACGTTCGGATGGTACCAGAAGCCCTGAATATCGGGGCGGGCCGCTAACTTCGTCGGCATGAAACTGATTTCGACATAGGGACGAACACCCTCAGCCAGCAACCCGTCATAGATCTTGTCGATATAAGACCAGTTATAGACAGGATTGCCCTGCTGATCTTCGGTGTAGACGCCGTTTTCGTCGTCGAGAATGGCGTGAAAACGGACGTACCGGAAGCCGGTGATCTGCTTCACGAGCCGAACATCGGCTCGGTATTCGCCGCGCATGGCGAGGTTGGCACGGCCCGACCCAAACATCTGCTCCCAGAAATGCGGAAAAGGCGTTGCCGGCCCGCGGGCGTCGACGACGATCTCTTCAGACTGGGAAGCAGTCTCCTGAGCGGTCGCGTTCAGAGCGATTGCGGCGCACACCACCGCCACAGGGAAAGTTAGTCGCGCACTCCACGTTCTGTTGCCCACGGCAACCTCCGGGCTTCTGCGAAAAGGGACAGAAAACGCGGAGGACACTCCGGGCAGAGTGCCCTCCGAGAAGTCAGCTTCCGGGAGGTAATCAGAAGCTGAAACGCGTTTGCAACTGCACGGTTCTGCTGCCCAGTCCGCCGCAGGCAACACCGAAGTCATGGTTGACGGAGGCGATTGTGCCATCCGGATTCACCGAACCGAGGGTGGTGTCCATGCAGCCGGTATTGATGTTGGTTTTGTTGAATAGATTGTAGGTGTCCACGCGGAAGGACCAACTCGCGTTCTCCCCGAGGATCCGGTTGTTGGGCAGGCCGAAGGCCTTGCTCAGGCTGGCATCGACGTCGTTATAGCCCGGCCCGGTGAGGCTGTTGCGCTGAATTCCAGGCAGCGGTCCCGGCGTGGTGGCCGGGTAGTTCGGCGCCAGCGTGTAAGTCGGCGGTACGAAATAAGTGGTGCCGTTGCCGCCGAAGTTCGGGTTGATACCCCCCAGCCCCTCGAAGGCTTTGTTCGACGTGCTCTTGCCGTAGCCTTTGATGATGCCCGCCGGCCGGATCGCACCGTAGGTGCCCTGCTGGTAGATGCCATTGGTGTTGTAGACGGGATTCCACGGGAAGCCGCTGTCCAGGTTCCAGATGCCGCTCAGCGTCCATCCGCCGACGACCTTTTCGGCCAGGGAATGTCCGGTAAAGAAGACCGGCTGCCACAGGCCGAAGACCTTGAAGGCGTTGGCCACGTTGTAGTCGGAGCGCGCGTAGGCGGCGTGCGTGTCATAGGGATACGGATCTTCGGAGTACGGCCCGGAATTCTCGTCCAGAGCCTTGCCCCAGGTGTACATCGCTTCGGCCTGGAAATGCTGCGAGAAGTTATGCGTCAGGGTCGCGACCATGGAGCTGAAATTGCCATTGCCGGAGTTCTCGTACCAGTCGACGTAATTGGAATTTGGATTCATCGCGAGCCCATACTGCGCGGCAACGGCGATCCAATTCATCTGGATCAGCAGGTGGCGCATCTCGCTCCCCTGATAGCCAAGGGTAGCGATGGTGTTGAAGGGAAGCTGATAATCCCCTTCCAGTGAATAGTGGTAATTCGAAATGGTCTTCGCTCCGGCAGGGAACCCGGTCACACCGGTCAGGGTTGTTCCCGTCGGAAGGTTATTGGTGCCGAAGGTGGTGATCGTGTTGGGATTGGGCGGATAGTTGAACAGCGAGTTGGTGGTATTGCCAACAGCGTAGACGATCCCCTTTCCAGTGCAACTGGGATTGGTGGTGTACGGGTAGCCGCAGGTAAAGCTGGGACTGACGGCATTCGGCGGGTTGCCCGTGCCGTTTGCCAGGATGGCGATTTCGTTCTGGTTGAAGTTGATGCCGAAGCCGCCGCGCAGCACGGCCTTATGGTTGGTCCCGGCGGGTTGCCAGGCAAAGCCGAGCTGCGGACCCCAGTTGCTCTTCGGCGATGTCTGCAAACCTCCACCCACACGGACGCGCATCCCGCTCAGCGCATCCGGCCCCGACCCGAGCTGCAGCGTGTCGAGGTTGCCGTCCTTGGAGTAGAAATCGCCGAAGTAGGACCAGCGCAGGCCGGCAGTCAGGGTCAGGTTGGGACGAATCTTGTAATCGTCCTGCACAAAGAAGCCCCAGATGTTGAGGCGATCATCCTGGCGGTTCGCGAAAGGCACGCCGGTGGAGTGATTGAACTGGCCGCTTTCGAAATACGGCGCGTCGTTCGCGAAATCCCAGAGGTTGTGGAAGTTGTAGCCCGGACGCGCGGAATAGGTTGCATTGTTCAGGTAATAGAGGCGAGTCAGCTCGCCGCCGGCCTTGAGGTTCTGCGAGCCGAGCACCTTGGTGAGCACATCGTTGTAAGTGTAGGTCCACTGGTCGAAGTTGCTCGGACCGGGAGCGCCAAAGAAGTTGACGCTTGCTCCACCGATATTGTCGATGTTGTCCTGGGGCAGGCCGAAGGGCTCCTGCGGATTGCTGGCTATCTCGTTCCAGCGCCAGCCGGCGGCATTGGCACGGGCCTGATTGAGCAAAGTGGGCGAGAAGGTGCGGTTCCAGATGAGCGAGAATGCATCGTTTACCTGGGAGTGGTGCCACAGGTTGGCGGAGCGGTCGGGGCCGTTGTAAAAGGTGGAGGTCTCGGGCTGCCAGTAGATCGCGAAGGTCACGCGATCCTTCCCCGTAACATCCGCATCGAGGCGGCCGTTGTATTGTGTCTGCGAGGTGGTCGTGGGATTCAGCGTATTGAAATAGGCGATATCGGGAATGCCATCCAAACCCGCGCCTACCCCTGGCGTGCCGGAGTTGCCGCCGTAGGTCAGGTCCTGATTGCCGACGCCGGTGGTCATGGGCGAGCCCACATCCAGTCCTCCGGACTCCGTATTGCAGTTGACCCCCTCCGTGAGGCCGATCGACGAGCAGGTGCGGGCAATGACCGTGGACCCCGAAGCAACTCCCTCGCCGGTATAGGAGAGATATTTCTTCGCGATGGGGCCGGGGCCGGCGGAGGAGTCGAACTGCGAGGTTTCATACCAGCCCTGCGAAGTGGTATTGGACGACAGTGGACTGGTTTCAAAGTTGAAGAAACCGAAGAGGTGGTTTTTCCAGAAGGGGCCGCCGAGGCTGCCGCCCCAGTTATTGAAGTCCTCGTTGTACCGGTTCACACCGCGTGCTGCCGCCGTGCCCGCTTTGTTCGATCCCGTGCCGTTCCAGCGCTGGTAGGCGTTGAGCCCCGGCCGCGAGACCTTGAAGAAGGCACTGCCGTGGGGCTGATTGGTGCCGCTCTTGGAGGTGACTTCGATGTCGGCTCCGGTGAAGCGTCCATTCTCGGCGTCATAATTGTTGGCGACCACGTTCACGCTGGCGACGGAATCCTCGCTGGGCGTAATCACCGAAGTCCCGCCCCACACCGCGCTGACGGTGCTGATGCCGTCGATGCTGATGCTGTTGGTTTCATACTGGCCGCCGAGAGACTGGACCTGCGGTCCGTTTTCCGTCTGGAAGATACCGGCCTGGCTGCCCCCACTGCCTCCCGGCCCCTGGTTGCCGGGGTTGTTGAAGCTGCCGCCGCCGCTGCCCTGCGCAGCGTTGCCGAAGACTCCGGGCGCCAGCTGGGCGAGCTGGAAGACGTCGCGGTTGAAGGAAGGCAAATGCTGGACC
>JASIAO010000327.1 GCA_030041955.1 Acidobacteriaceae bacterium
CCAGTCCATCATCGAGAGAAGGGAGGACGCCATGGCCGCGAAATGTTCCCATCTGGGCGAGATCAAAGTCACCACCACCTCCACGCACGTCTGCCCGGAGTGCGTGCAGTCGGGCGACCGCTGGGTCCACCTGCGCATGTGCCTCGAGTGCGGCAACGTGGGCTGCTGCGACTCCTCGAAAAACAAGCACGCCACCAGGCACTTCCGCCACTCAAAGCACCCGGTCATGCGCTCCATCGAGCCCGGCGAGCGCTGGATCTGGTGCTACGTCGACGAGAGGATGGTCGGCGAAATGGACTAGCGAAGCAGGGAGGCCCCCCGGCTCTGCCGGGGAGGCAGTAAAAGTTCGACATTTCCGGCAGTTGGTTGTTGTCTTTGCAGTTTCAGCCCTCGGTTGCGCTGACGCGTCTGCCGTTGTCGTTGTTTTTGCTTTTACCGGTTGCGCTCAGGCCCCTTTGAGGGGCCAGCAACCGTAAGGCCTCCGGCTTTGCCGGAGGATACTTACCGGGGCGGCCGGTTCAGTGCGCCCATTGAAGGGCGGCGCTGGTGATAGCATCAGGAGTTTCAGACCACATGACCGAACCCCACACACCCTCGCGGCTGGTACGCATGGAAGCGGACGCGCTGTTAGCCCTGGCTGTGCGCCTTGAAGGCCCCATGGCGGCCGATTTCGAGCGTGCCGTCGAGCGCGTGCTCGGCTGCGGCCAGACCCGCGGGCGCGTAGTCGTCACTGGTATGGGCAAGAGCGGCATTGTGGCGCAAAAGGTGGCAGCAACCCTCAGCTCCACCGGCAGCCCGGCGCTGTTTCTGCACCCGGCGGAGGCTGTCCATGGTGACCTGGGCATGATCACCGAGGGTGACCTGGTGATCGCGCTCTCCGCCAGTGGCGAGACCGAAGAGATTCTCCGCCTGCTGGCTACGATCCAGCGTTTGGGCAATGGCCTGATTGCCTTTGTTTGCGACACGCAATCCACTCTGGCGAAAGCCAGCGACGTCGCTCTTGATTGCTCGGTTCCGGCTGAAGCCTGTGGCCTGGGCCTCGCGCCGACGGCTTCCACGACCGCGATGTTGGCGCTCGGAGATGCGCTTGCCATCGCCGTCTCCCTGCGCAAGGGATTCCGCGCAGAGGATTTCGCTGCGCTGCACCCGGGAGGAAAACTCGGAAAGAGGCTGGCGACGGTTCGGCAGTTGATGCATGCCGGGGACGCCATCCCTTGTGTGGCTATCGGCACCCCGATGAAGGACGTGATTTACGAGATGTCGCGCAAGAAGCTCGGCATGACCGCAGTGGAGCAGGATGGACGGCTGGCCGGCATCATCAGCGACGGCGATTTGCGGCGCCTGCTCGAGCGCGACGGACCCGATTGCCTGCGCAAGACGGCCGGGGCTGTGATGAACCCCAATCCGAAGACGATTTCGGGCGAGGAACTGGCCGCGCGGGCGCTTCACACCATGGAAGAGCAGAAGATCACCTCTCTGATCGTCGTGGACGCCGCGCGCCGGATTGAGGGCGTGATCCACCTGCACGATCTGTGGGGAACTGAACTGATTTAGTCGTCCGGTCGAAATCGTGAAGCAAATTGCCGACCTCGTGCGTCTTAACGGTGTAGGATCGTCACCATGCGACAGGTTCTGCCAGTCGCGACTCTGGGTTTGCTGCTGACGCTGGTTCCCCCGGCCTTCGCTCAACACGGTGGAGGCGGCCACTCCGGTGGCTTCGGCGGCGGCCATGTGGGCGGTTTTTCGAGTGGGGGCTTTCACGGCGGGTTTTCCGCTCCGCGCTCCTTCAGCGGTTTCTCAGGCTACGCCCCGCGCAGCTTCGGCGCGGCTCCGCGAATGACCTGGACTGCTCCTCGCTACAGTTTCGCCCCTCGCTCCAGCGCCTATTCAGCTTATCGTCCAGCGTACGGCGGCGAACGTGGTCGAGAGGGCGATCATCGCGGCCGTTATCGCTCTCCTTACCGCGGGTATGGATATGGGGGATATGGGGCCTATCCCTACGCGTACGCCAATTCCTGGGAGCTCCTGCCGTGGGATCTGGGTTATCCGGATTTCACTGGCTATGGCGATGACGAAGATGGCCAGGTCCAGGCTCAGCCATCCGATGCCACCCAGCAGGCGCCGCCGGACTATGGTCCTGCGCCGGACGAAGGGTACCGCGAGGATTACGCTCCTGCGCCTTACCGGCCACAGGCGGTTGCCGCAACACCTCTGCAGCGCGAACCGCAGCTGACGCTCATCTTCAGGGACGGTCACACCGAAGCCGTCCGGAACTATGCGCTGACATCCACCGACGTGATTGTCATGGATGATGTTTCGGTGGGGCGCGAACCGCGCATCCCGCTTTCCGAACTGAACTTGCCCGCCACCGAACATGCTGCGCAGCAAGCCGGTCTGGATTTCACACCGCCCAAGGCGTAGTCCACCGCCGGGGTACACAGCTCCCCGGGTGTTCCACATTCAGCCTGCAGCCAGGGCCGGGCGATAGGCCTCGTAGACTCCCTCAAAAACTGCGTCCCAGGAGGCGGAGAGCGCGTAGTTGCGCGCGTGCGCACGCATTTGGGCATGCAGGCCCGGATTGCTGACAATGCGCAGGATTGCCGCTGAGAAATCCGCATCCTCCGCGATGAATCCAGTGCACCCATCGCGGACAAGCGACTTTGGGCCGCCATCCGGCGTCACGACGGCGGGAACTCCCGAGGCCAGCGCCTCCAGAACCACGTTGCCGAAGGTGTCCGTGTGCGAGGGGAAGACGAAGACGTCCATCCGGGCATAGGCGCGCGCGAGCGCCTCGCCACGAAGCACGCCTGAAAATTCAGCACGCGGCAGATTTTCGCGCAGCCACGCTTCCTCGCCACCCTGGCCGACGATGAGAAAGCGGAAGTTGCGCATGCCGCGAACTTCCAGCTCCTGCTGGACGCGGGCGAGAAGCGAAATATTTTTCTCCACGCTCATGCGGCCGACAAAGCCGAGGACCAGATCCCGGTCTGTGGGATCGCGATCGCGGCGCGCCGGCGAAAACAGTTGGGCGTCGATGCCGCGCTGCATCAGGTGACAGGGCCGGCCGGTGCGTGATTCCAGCAGCCGGCAGAGATCCGGATTGGGCGCAAAGAGCACGCGAGCACGCCGGTAAAACCACGCGATCATCGCCAGCATCAGCTCTTCGATCCCCCTGGCAGCGGACTCGGCATGCGACGGAGGCAGATGACCGAGCAGCCAGCGCGAGCGCATGGCGGCATATTCATGCACATTGGTATGCCACGACGCGGCCAGCGGCACATGGAAATGCGATGCCAGCAACGCGCCCAGCATGCCCAGCTCGCTGGGGCCGGTAATGTGGACGATGTCCGGCCGGAAATTGCGAAGAGTGCGCGCCATGGCCGGAACGTGACGCACCCAGGCCGGATCGAAGCGCAGGTCCTTGTCGAGAGGGAGAGACAAAATACCTCGCGGCAGCTCCAGGGTGGTCAGATTTTCTTCAATGCGCAGGGCCTCGCCTCGATCGCCGGCGCGAACGCAGAGGAAGGGAAGATTGTAACGACGGGCAAAATCCTCGAAGTGGCGCGAGGTGTGCGCGACGCCGTTGACTTCATGGAAGGAATCGGGGAAGTATGCGACGCGGGGCGCGGAACTCAGAGCGATCTCCTCGCTGATCGTTTCATCCTTCCCAACCCATCGCTGACCGAATCACCGCTGTCTGCCGGATCGCTGCCTAGCCGATCGCATCCTCGCCGAGGGCGAAGCGCAGCTCGCGGGATTCGCTCCAGGCCAGGCGCAGGCTGTCGGAAACCGGGCTGGTGCCCATAAGGCGTACCGCGTGGATGACGAAACTCAACAGCGCCGGGGCATGGCCGGTGGGCCACAGTTCGCTGGCCGGGCGCATGACACCGTCGGGACCAGGGTGCCAGACGCGGTCGTCCCAGTGGCGTGAGCCCAGCGGGAAATCGGGATAATCGCGGATGGCATCGAGCGTGGACTGGAGGATGCGATGCTTCCAGGGCTGGGCGTACTGCGGCATGAAGAGGATATGGCTGCGGCCTTCGTAGCGAACCTCGTGCACAAACTCGGTGAAGCTCGAGGCGTTCGAGAGATTGACGTTCGCATTCGGCTCGCGGCCGTGGCGGTCGCCGCCTGAGATCAGCAGCTTGTTCCACTGCTTCGCCAGCTGGATGACTTCGCGGTTCTCGCGCCAGTGGCGCAGACCATTCAGCTCGAAGGCGTGCATAAATTGGTGATTCGCGGCGAGGAACTCCTGTACGCGCTGGGCTGCCTTCTCCTTGCCAATCAGATACAGATCCCAGCAGGGATGATTGAAGACGATCAGCACGTTGGGCAGTGCGTCCAGCGCAGAGAGGATCTCGGTGAGGCGCTTTTCATCGGGGCTGGCCGTGTATTCCTCGAAGATTTTCATCCATGCCGCGCCGGAATCGCTGGGCAGGTTGTGGATGCCGAGGTGAAAGGCCTGATCGCCGCCGAAGGGCGCGCTCCACTCCACAGAAACCGGGATGTGGCGGGCAGAGGCGACGGTGCGGAGCAGCATGGGCGCCGCGATCGTGTCGTGATCGGTGATGGAAACCAGAGGGCGCAGGTTCAGTCTCTCTTCGATCTGCCTGCTTTCGAGATCGAAGGCCAGCTTCGGCGTCAGCGGCGGAGTCCAGTAGGCGGCTGCGTATTTGAGCGGCGTGCCGTATAGCTCACGCGCGCGCCGCTCATAGCGAGCCAGGATGGGACGCAGCAGCGGATACTGATTGCCGAGATTCGCCAGGAAATCGAGGGTTTCCTTCGACTGATTGGTGTGGCTGTGGAGCGAGACGGCGGTCGAAGAATTGCGAGCGGCGTCTACATCCTTCCACAGGTACGAGATGCGTCGCAGTCCGGCCATTGGGTCCCTCCGGGATTGCCCTACTGGGTCCATTGTGGCGATTGCACCGTGAATAGGGCATTACGGGGCCAAAAAAGGTGAGTCAAATGCGAGACTGTAACCCCATCGGTAACGTCTGGCGTATACCCGCTGTTTCTGCATAAGTCGCTGATAATGTGTTCTTTACTCTGGGAAACGGCCAGTTGCGTGGTTAGTACAGCGAAACAAGGGAAGTACTCAGGTAAGTTCACCCTGGTCCGATTATCGCCGGGTTTGGGCGATGTCGGGAACCTCAGTTTCCTGGGCCAGTTCAGGCTCGAGGTGGTTTCGCGTAAGGCCGTCGCGGAGAATCTCAAAGGCGTCCTCCGGCGTGTTCGCGATCTGGAAAAGTTCGCGATCACGAGGTGAGATGGCCCCCTTGTCGACGAGGATGTCGAGATTGATGACCTTTTCCCAGTAGGAGGCGCCGTAGAGGACGACGGTGATTTTTTTGGCAAGCTTCTGGGTCTGGGAGAGGGTGAGGATCTCGAACATTTCGTCGAGGGTTCCGAATCCGCCGGGGAAAACCACGAGCGCCTTAGCCAGATACGCGAACCAGTACTTGCGCATGAAGAAGTAGTGGAACTCAAAGTTGAGCGCCGGGGTGATGTAGCGGTTGGGCATCTGCTCGAAGGGGAGCTTGATGTTGAGGCCGATGGATTTGCCGCCGGCTTCCCAGGCGCCGCGGTTGGCGGCCTCCATGATGCCAGGTCCTCCGCCGGAGGTGACGACGAACCGATGGCGGCGGAATTTGAGATCCTTCGCCCATTTCGTCAGCAGGAATGCGAGCTGGCGGGCATCCTCGTAATACTGGGCCATTTCCACGGCGGCTTCGGCGCGGCGGCGCCGCAGCTCACTGGTTTCCTCTTCGACAGGGCCGCGGGCGGGTTGTTCTTCCTCGGGAGCGGGCTGGCTGGAGCCAGTGTTTTCGAGCAGCTCCAACTCGCGGCTGGCTTCGTCGTGAGCGCGGAAGCGGGCGGAGCCGAAGAAGACGACGGTATCCTGGATGCGTTCGTGGCGGAACCGGGCCAGAGGCTCGGAGTATTCGGCGAGGATGCGGATGATGCGGCCGTCCGGACCGTTGAGGAAGGCGTCATTTTCGTAGGCGAGGGAGGCGCTGGCGAGGGGAGAGGGCGGCTTGCGGGGCATGATTCAGTTCTCTTTGTAGTGGATAGCCTCGGAGATGGCTATCCAGAGGTTGAGGAGGCCAAGGCCGGAGATCACCCCCCGGAGGGCGCCGCTTTCCACGAAGCGCGCAACGGGCGCGTAGTAGAGGAAGAAGCGGTTGAAGGTCCAGAGGTGGGTCCAGGGCAGAAAAAAGAGGATCAGACCGACGTAGAGGCGGACCATGACGCGGAGGAAGAGGTCGGTGCGATGGAGCCAGCGGCCGGAAGGGTGCGGAGCGGGAGATGGGGGCTGAACGGGCGGAGGGGGCGGCGTTGCCAGGTTGGGTGATGAAGACATACGGCGGTTCCAGGGCAGGTCCTACCCCCCCGACTTCTATCAAGGTCGCCGCTTCCTGTAGGTCGCGTCAACTCGAGTTGCACGGCTTTGGGTTTACAGCAACCCTGGAACCGCTAAACGCGCCAGGCGCTGGGAAGCGCGGACGCCCGGAACGACTTACCCCACACTAACACAGGCAGTTGGGAGGGAGACTCGCTTGCAGAAGTATGGCTGGGTCGGGGCGTAACCTGACTTTGTAGGCAGCCATCTATATGCCGCGTGAAAAAAGAGACAGGGCCAAAAACCGGGAAATCTGCCCAGGCCACTCAGAAACGGAGCTGAGCGGACACTGAGAAGCACTGGAGGATGGGTGCGTCAGGCTTGATTTGTTTTGTGGTACAACAATATCCTCCAGGTAGAGCCGGTCTCCCCAGCCGGTATCGGCAAACAACGTTGGCATTGTTTTCGCGAACGCCGCGGGAAAGGAAAATATGCTCCCCGAACAATGGGAAATATTTAAGCGGGCGGCTCGCCGCGAGAAGATGGACAAAATCCCCATGGCGCTGATCGTGGACAGCCCGTGGATCCCGGGCTACCTGGGCATCAAGCACCTGGACTATTTTCTCGATCCGGAGCTGTGGTTCCAGTCGAACCTGAAGATTATGCGGGAGTTCCCGGACATTATCTTTATCCCATCGTGGTGGATGGAGTATGGGATGGCGGCGGAACCGTCAGTGTTGGGCGCGAAGATCAAGTTCTGGCAGGACAACACGCCGAGCGAGTACCACACGCTTTACCACCTGGAGGACATGGATCAGTTTCCGGAATACGAGGTGGAAGCGGATGCCTCTGCGGCGCTGACGCTGCACCGGATCGGGATGGCGAGGCAGCGGATTCTGGACGCGGGCTACATTCTGCCTATGGCAACCTCGCGCGGGCCGCTGTGCACGGCCGGATTTGTGCGCGGGACGACGAACTTCATGATCGATCTGGTGGAGAATCCGGAGGGCGCGCACAAGCTGATCGATCTGTGCACGCGGGTGATTATCGACTGGCTGAAGGCGCAGCAGAAGGTGATGGGCGATACGGTGGAGAGCATATTCATCCTCGACGACATTGTGGGGTTCATCAACGAGGAGCACTACCTTGAGTTTGCGCATCCGTATCTGAAGCGGATTTGCGATGCGTTTCCGACGGACTGGGTGAAGGTTTACCACAACGACGCGGAAGTGGATGCCTGCCTCGATCACCTGCCGGATGCGGGCTTCCACGTACTGAACTGGGGCAAGCAGAGGCACATCACCGAAGTGAAGCGGCGGGTGGGCGACCGGATGTGCCTGATGGGGAATGTGAATCCGCTGGAGATTGGGGTACGCGGGACGCCGGAAGAGGTGAAGGACGAGACGCTGGAAGTGCTGGAGGGATCCGGCGGCGAGGGGATTATTTTGTCGGTGGGCGGCGGCACGAGCCCGGGGATGCCGCGGGAGAATATTCTCGCCATGCTCGAGGCGCTCGATAAATTTAACGCGAAGCGCGCTGCGGGCGCGCTGATTTCGCGCTAAGGACGTGACGGGATGCCCGATTATGCGCTGATGAACCAGTACCTGTACGAAGGAAACGCCGCCGAGGTGGAGCGGATGACGAAGGAAGCTCTGGCCGAGGGACGCAGCGTGCAGGAGGTGCTGAACGAGGGGCTGATCGCGGGCATGAGTGTGGTGGGCGAGGACTTTAAGCACAACGTGCTGTATGTGCCGGAGGTGCTGATTGCGGCGCGCGCGATGAAGGCGGGGATGGCGGTTCTGAAGCCGCTGCTGACCTCAAAGGACAGCAACACGAAGCCGAAGGGCGTGCTGCTGATGGGGACGGTGCGCGGCGATCTGCACGACATTGGGAAGAATCTGGTGGGGATGATGGCGGAGGGCGCGGGCTTCGAGCTGCATGACATCGGTGTGGACCAAAGCGTGGAGAAGTTTATGGCCGCCTCGGAGAAGTGCAGGCCGACGATTATCGGAATGAGCGCGCTGCTGACCACGACGATGATGTACATGAAAACAGTGATCGATGGATTCCAGGCGGCGGGGCTGACGCACATCAAGATGGCCGTGGGCGGCGCGCCGATCAGCCAGATGTTTGCCGATGAGATTGGCGCGGACGGCTATGGGGCGAACGCTTCGGCGGCGGTGGACCTGTTCTTGCGGCTAGCGGAGCAGGCGCAGGCGGCGGCGGAGTGAGCGTGGCTACGTACAGAATTCTGTACTGGCAGGAGATTCCGACACAGATCCGCGCGGAGGACGATGAGGAAGACGTCACGCTGGAGCTGGACGAACGCTTTATGAAGCAGATCGATATTCTGGCGGCGAAGCGCGGGCTGCAATCAGCGGACGACTATCTGGCGCAGTGGAAGTGGAGCGAGGAAGAGGAGCGGGCCGGCGGAGCGCGCGAGGTAGCCGAGGCAGTGAAGGCTGAGCTTGAGGCGAGGAGCTGGTAGAAGCGGCGGGCATGGCGGTTACGCTCACCATCAACGGACAATCGATCGAGGCGCGGCGGGAGCTCTCGCTTTTCGAGCACGCCGAGGCGCTGGGTATCGAGGTGCCGACGTCGTGCCGGAAACAGGGGAAGTGCCGCGAGTGCATGGTGGAGGTGGTTGAGGGAGCAGATGTGCTGTCGCCGATGACCGAGGCAGAGCGACATCTGAAGGGGAAGTTCCGGCTCTCTTGCCAGACGCGGGTAATCGCTGAAGCGGGACACGTGCGCTGCCACACGATGCGGCGCGGACAAATGAGGATTGAGCGCCACGCGCTGGGGTTGCCGGGGAGCGAGGAGGCGATGCCGCTGGATCCGGCGGTAACGCGCGACGGCAATCGGATTCTGATCGACGGCGTAGAGGTGGAGCGGTCGTGCGGGCCGATTCACGGGCTGGCGATGGACCTGGGCACGACGACGGTGGTGCTGCGACTGTTGAATCTGGAGACGGGCGAGCTGATCGCGGACACTTCGTTTGAGAATCCGCAGCGCTTTGGCGGGGCCGAGGTGATGTCGCGGATCGCGTACGACACGGAGCATCCGGGACGGCTGCTGCTGCGCACGCTGGCGGGATATCTGACGCACGCGATTGAAAAATTTCCGGTGGATCCGAAGACGATTTACGAGATGGTGGTGGTCGGGAATTCGACGATGCGGGATTTGTTTTTCCGGCAGAGCGTGTATTCGATTGGCCAGACGCCGTACCGGTCGCTGACGGAGATCGAGATGGCGGAGGGCAAACGCGCGACGACGAGCCTCGTGCAGACTGGACTGCGGAGTCTGCTGCCGATTCATCCAAAGGCGCGGGTCTACGGAGCGCCGATCATCAGCGGGCACGTGGGCGCGGATGCGGCGGCATGCATGCTGGCGGTGGATCTGGCGCACGAGGAGCGGCTGGTGGCGATCATGGACATCGGCACGAACACAGAGCTGATCGTCGGGAACCGGCATCGGATCCTGGCGGCGAGTTGTCCGGCGGGTCCGGCGTTTGAAGGCGGGGCGATTGCATGCGGAATGCCCGCGCTGGACGGGGCGATTGAAGATGTGGCGATTGGCGATGACGGCGAATTTCGGCTGGGCGTGATCGGGGATACGGAGCCAGAGGGGATTTGCGGATCGGGGCTGGTGGATGCGCTGAGTGAATTGCTGCGTACGGGGCGGATGAATGCGATGGGCCGGTTCGAAGATGGTGAGCGGCGAGTGACGCTGTGGCGCGGCGGCGAAGAAGATGGAGATATTTATCTGTTGGAGAGCGACGTGAACGAGCTAGCCCAGGCGAAGGGCGCGAATGTCGCTGGGTTACATGTCGTGTTCAGCACGTGCGGCATCGACTTCGACGATGTGGATGTGTTCTATCTTGCCGGAGGGTTTGGGCGGCATCTGGACGTGCAGGCTTCGCAGCGGATTGGGCTGGTGCCGGCGCTTGGGCCGTTGAAGATGGTGCAGGCGGGGAACATCGCGATCGAGGGCGCGACGATGGCGCTGCTGTCACGGCGGAAGCGGGCGGAGTTGGAAGACCTGGTAAAGCACGTGGAGCATTGCCGGCTGGAGACGCACCCGAGGTTCTTCGACTTTTTTGTTGAGGGCTGCCAGTTCAAGCCGATGGAGGCGCTGCCGTGCGCGCAGTAGGCGAAGCGCTGGAACTGGCCGAGAGGCTCGGCGATGTCGCGGTCGCGCCGGAGGAGTACGCGCGGCTGCTGGGGTATCCACGTGGACATGTGCTGGAAGGGCGAGCGCGAGAACTGGCGGAGTGGGCGCGCGGCTGGTATGCGGAGCACGGGCGACCGTGGATTTACGCACGGCAGGCGGAGAGCTTCTCGCTGGAGGGTGACGCGATCTGCATCGATGGGATTGCGTTCACAAGCCCGCGGGTGCGGCGCACGCTGGACGAGGCGGGGGCGCACAGCGCGGTTCTGGTTGCGGTGAGCGCGGGCGCTGAAGCGGAAGAAGAAGCGCAGCGGCGGTGGGTGGACGAGAAGCCGGACGAGTATTTCTTCCTGGAGATTTATGGGTCTGCTGTGGTGGAACACCTGATGACGGCGCTGGGCGCGCGACTGTGCAACTGGGCGGAGCAGCAGGGGATGGCCGTGCTGCCACACTATAGCCCGGGCTATCCGGAGTGGGATGTGGCAGAGCAGCCGCGACTGCTGGAGTTGATTTGGCGCAAAGGCGGTGATGGGCTGCCGTCGGCGATTGAGGCGCTGGAGTCGGGCATGCTGCGGCCGCGCAAGTCCCAGCTTGCAGTGTTTGGGCTGACGCGGCACACGGATCGCCTGCAGCGGCTGACGAGCCTGGTGCCGTGCGAGAGTTGCTCGTTCGGTCCATGCCAGTACAGGCGCGCGCCGTGTCGCAGGGCGCCGCGTTCGACGGGCGAGCCGCTGCCGATGAGGGTGCCGGCCCTTGATCCGAAGGCACGCTATAGCACCAGCCGGAAGGCACTGGCGAGGTGGGCGGGGGAACGGCTCTCGGTGCAGACCAATGCCGATGGGTCGATCGAGGTGCTTTTCCGCTACGACGGCACGACATGCACGAATATGGGGCGCGCGCTGGCGTTTCACTACTATGTGACGCTGGGTCCGCGGGCGGAGGGGTATCTGATACGGAAGCAGCGGTGC
>JASIAO010000036.1 GCA_030041955.1 Acidobacteriaceae bacterium
TACGCCGTCAGCACGCACGATGTCCCGCAGAGCTTCGCGGAAGCCTTCCTCTACCAGTTGCCCTATGGCCACGATCGTCGCTGGGGCGCCAGCAGCAACCAGTGGCTCAATCAGTCCGTCGGGGGCTGGAACCTGGCCGGCGACTTCCAGCTTGCCACCGGCCTGCCGCTGCCTAACCCGGTGCAATTCAGCTACAACCCGATCGCCGATTTCGGATTCCCGGGCAACGGCCTGCCGGACCTCGTCGGCAACCCCGAGCTGCACCGCAGCCGCGCGCAATGGATAAACCCGGCAGCCTTTGCGGGTTCCGGCGGCGACGACACAACAGGAACAGTATCCTGCGCAGAAATCACCAACTCGTACGGCACCTACTCACCCTGCCAGCCCTTCTACAACAGGTACGGGAACGAGCCGCAGCGCTTCGGCACGTTGCGCGAAGCTCCCACGAAGAACTTCGACTTCAGCCTCGCTAAGAACTTCGGAACCGAGCGTGTGAACACTCAGTTTCGCGCAGATTTCCTCAATGCCTTCAACCACCCGATTTACGGCGGCTCCTATAACATCGGCAACACCATCGATTACGGCGACGTGGGTGATATCTTCGGCACCCGCAACGATCCTCGCAACATCCAGGTCAGCCTCACAATCTCCTACTGACCATCAGTTGTTGGTCTCCTGGTGGGTTTCGACTCCAAAAGAGTCGAAACCCATATTTTTTGGCATTCTGGAGTAGCATGCGTATTCGCGGACTTATCCTCGCAGTCTTTTTGTCGATCGCCTTTGTCTCTTCGCATCCCCAGCAGCCTCAGCCTCCCATCCCCCCGCCCGACCCTCGCTTCAAAGCCGATGTCCTCGTCATCGTCGCTCATCCTGACGACGACACCGGCGTCTCCACCTTCCTGGCCAAAGCGGTCCTCGACCAGGGCAAGCGCGCGGCCGTCATCTTCACCAACCGTGGCAGCTCCGGTCCCGACGCCGTGAGTATGGCGCACGGCAAAGCCCTCGCCGACATTCGCGAAATCGAGGCGCGCAAGTCGCTGGCGGCGCGCGGCATTACCAACGTCTGGTTTCTCGACGGCCGCGACACTCCCACTCAGGACGTCCTCCACTCGCTCGAAACTCTCGGCCACGGCCAGGCGCTCGACGATATGGTGCGCCTTATTCGGCTCACCCGCCCCGACGTGATCGTGACGTGGATGCCCGCCTATGTCGCCGGAGAAAATCACGGCGACCACCAGGCGTCCGCCGTAGTCGCCGTCGAAGCCTTCGACATGGCGGGCAATCCCGCCGACTTTCCCGAACAGCTAACTTCTCCGCGCGATCCCCACGGCATCGGGCAATACGGCGAAGGACTGCAGCCATGGCAGGCGAAGAAGCTCTATTTCTTTTCTGACGCCAGTCACCAGGACTTTCTCAAAGGTCACGGCCCCGCTTATCTGGCCAGCGATATCTCGCCGAGCAAAAAAGTGCCTTACTCGGAGATTAATCGCCTCGGCTGGGAGCAGGACGCCACACAGATCGATTTCAGTCAGGAAGTGCTTGGTTACTTCCTCGACATGCCGGAATATCTCGTGCTCGGTAAGTCTCTCGTTCCCGCCCCTGTCGACGGAGACGTCTTCGACGGCATAACTGCCAGGCCCATCCCCTACCACCCCGACCCGCCCTGCACCGAGGCCCGGCGCACCGGAATCAGCCTCGCCCTGGGCGGCCCGTGGGCCTTCTATCGCCAGTTCTATCGTGCCCACGACCTGACGTCCCTCGAAAAACTCGTGCCCCCTCAGAGCGCGCTCAGCTCAGATCACCGCCTCTGGGTTCCGCTGCTCCTGCGCAACGATACCGCATCCGATGCCGATATCACGCTGCACCCCGCGCTGCCGCCTGGCTGGACCGGCAACACGCAGGATCTCCTCTATCACCTCAAACCCGGCGAGACTTATCCCGTCCAGCTCTTCTACCAGGCGCCCGGCGAGAATTACAAAGCGCCGCCGCAAACCCTCACCTGGACTGCGCTGGATCACAGTTCCGCCGTCGGAAAAGTAACGCTGTCTGTCTATCTCGAGTTTGACGGCGTCCCGCAATAACTCCGGGTTCACCCGGATGCGCACCAATACGCGGCATCCTGAGAGGTTACGATCGGACTGCTCGCACTCGCGACCGAAACTTCAGCTTGCCGCGAATCCCAGCACGAAACCGGTACAGCGGCCCACCGACAAACGCCCTGGCCGGATCGTAACCCTCCGGCGCCAGCATCAGGCAGTTATTCAGCGCGGCAGTCGTAACGTAGATCTCATCCAGATCCGGTCCGCCAAACACAAGCGACGAAGTCTGCGCCGCCGGAATCTCCACCTTGCGCTCACGCTTGCCGTCCGGATCGTAACGCGTCACGCATCCGCCAAACCAGTGTGCGCACCACAGGAAACCTTCCGCATCCACCGTCAAACCGTCCGGCATTCCCTCCGAGCGGTCCACGTGCACAAACACCCGCCGGTTGCTCAACTGACCGTCGCTGCGCCGCCAGTCGTAGGCGTAAATACAGCGCGCGCCCAGATCTGTAAAGTAGAGAGTGCTGCAGTCCGGCGAAAACGCCAGCCCGTTCGAGAAGCAAATTCCCTCATCGGCGATGTGTGCCGAGCCATCCGTGTCGATGCGGAACAGAAAGCTGGCAGGGAAACTCCCATCCTCATTCAGGTGATACGAGCCCGAATAGACCCGTCCCTCCGGATCGGCCAGACAATCGTTCAGCCGGCACTCTTCTCCGTCAACCTCCGATGCCAGCAGCACAGGTTCCTGTCCCGGAGTCCACAGCCATGCTCCCTGGCTGCTCGTCGTCAGGAACTCGCCGCTTTCCTGCAGGCAGAATCCGTTAACCGTAAAGCCCTCATGCACCAGCTCGTGCCGCCGCTCGCGCCACAGATACCGGTAGAACCGCTTGCCATCGATATCGGTCCAGTAGAGCGCGTCTTCGCGCTCGTCCCAGTGCGGCCCTTCACCACACAGGTTGCCGTCGTTCGCGATTACTTCCATTACCACCTCCGCGTGGAACGTCGCGCCGCCCGAACCGCGGCACACGAGGAATTAGACCACACCGTTGCAGTGCAGGTATCTAAGAATGAATGCTTTCAAATCGTCATCCCGGCGTGATATCTTGCAAATTCGACCAACCGCCACACCTGGAGGCTCACCCATGCGCCTGCACAACCGAGTAGCTCTGGTTACCGGAGCCGCCATGGGTATCGGCAAGGCAACCGCGCTGCTCTTTGCCCAGGAAGGCGCTCGCGTCCTCGCAGCAGATATCAACGAGCAGGAAGGCGCCGAAACCGAGCGCGAAATTCGCGCAGCCGGCGGCGAGTGCCTCTTCCACCGCACCGATGTCAGCGATGAGGGCGACGTGGAAGCTGCAGTGAAGGCTGCGACCAGCCGCTTCGGCCCGGTCGAGATTCTCCTCAACGTCGCCGGCATCGCGCATGAGGCTCCGGCGCACGAGCTCAAACTCGAGGACTGGCAGCGCATCCTCAATGTGAACCTCACCAGCATGTTCCTCTGCGCCAAGCATGTGCTGCCCGGCATGATCAGCCTGCATCGCGGCGCGATCGTCAATATCTCCTCCGTGCAGGGACTCTTCGGATTTCCCGGCTATCCGCACTATGCCGCCAGCAAGGGTGGCATCATCAGCCTCACCCGCCAGTTGGCGCGCGAATACGCCTCGGAGGGCATCCGCGTCAACTGCATCGCTCCAGGCACAGTCGATACCCCCATGAACCACGGCGTCCTCGCCCGCGTTCCCGATCCCGATGCGCTCAAGGCTGCCTGGGCCAAAATGCATCCGCTGGGTCGATTCGGCCAGCCCCTGGACATCGCGCAGGGCGCGCTCTTCCTCGCCGGCGAGGAAAGCTCCTGGATTACCGGCCAATGCCTCGCTATCGACGGGGGAGTCTCCTGCCGCGTCTTCTGACGGAGCCGCACAAGAGCGTCTTTTACCATGACTGACATCGTTTCAATCGAAGATCTCGCTGGCAGCGTCCCCGACGGCGTCCGTCTGGGCATCGGCGGTGTTCACCTCTCGCGCCTGCCCATCGCGCTCTTGCGCCAGGTTATCGCCGCCGGTAAAAAAGATTTCGTCTTCACCAGCTGGGGCGGCGGCCTTCCGCTCGAGCTATTTCTCGAAGCCCACGCCGTGCGCCGTCTCATTTTCTGCTTCTCCAGCCTGGATATCTTCGGCCTTGCCCCGCGTTTCCGCGATGCCCTGGAGCGGCAACAGATTGAAGTCGAAGAGTGGTCCGCGCTTGCCATGATCCAGGGCTTCCACGCTGCGCACTTCCGCCTTCCGGAAATGCCTTTCCAGCTTCCCGCCGGCTCTGACCTCATGCGGTCCGGCGACTTCTGGAAAGTCGCTTCCTCCGTCTTCACCGGCCAGCCCATCGGTCAGGCGCGCCGTCTCGATGTCGATGTCCTCCTGCTCCACGCGCAGCGCGCCGATCGCGCCGGCAATGTCGAGATTCAGGGTGCGCGCGGCCTCGATCTGTCCTTGCTCGGCGCCGCACAGAAGGTTCTCGTCACGGTGGAAGAGATCGTCGACACTGGCATCCTCGGCGATGCGCCCCGTTCCTTCGTTCTCCCGCGCGAATTCGTCACCGCGGTTGCACACCAGCCGTGGGGCGCCTGGCCGACATCCTGCCTGCCGTACTATTCCACCGACTACCGCGAGCTCCTTCACTACGTCGACGAGGAACAGAAGCGTCGCCGCGCATCGCGAGGAACCGTCCCCGCGTCTGCCCCCGCTCCGGAATCCGCTCTGCCACAGGCGCCCGGTCGCGACCGCAAAGGATTCCTCGCAGCTGCGGCGTCCATTCGTACGACTGACCTTTCCCCAAACATGCTCGACCGCTTCCGCATCCCCGTCGAGTCGCCCTCCTGCACCATCGACGAGCTCCTGGCTGTCTCGCTCTCGCGCGAATACGACAACCAGAGCATCTGCTCTGTCGGTTCTGTCTCGCCCCTGGCGATGGTCTCGTATCTCCTCGCAAAAAAGACCCACGCGCCCCAGCTCACCATCATTGCGCTCAACGGCGGCTTCATCGACATCGACTTCCACCCTATGTCCCTCACCGCTGCGGAGCCGCTCGAGTTCTCCACGGCAAAAGTCTGCTGGGGCGCCGACGAAACCTATCACTGGTATTACCAGCAGGGCCGCATCACCCACGAGGTCATTACCGTCGCCCAAATCGATCGCTGCGGCCGCACCAACAACGCCTGGGTTGGCAGCGGCGACAAGCGCCTGCGCCTGCCCGGACAGGGCGGAATGGCCGACGTCGCCAACCTCCACCGCCATTTCATCCTCTATCTCACCCGCCATTCGCGCGAGCGCTTCGTCGAAGCCGTCGACTTCTGCACCGCCTCGCGCGGTCTGCTCACCGGCACTGAACGCCACGCAGCAGGCCTTCCCCCAGGCAGGGTCCGGCTCATTTCCGATCTCGGCATCTTCGAGTTGAACCACGACGATCGCCTCTTTCGCCTCGTCTCCATCCATCCCGGCGTTCGGCTCGACGAAATCCGCGAGCGCACCGGAGGCGAGCTTCTCGTTTCCGACTCGCTTAGCGTCACCAAGCCGCCCACTGCGGAGCAATTGCGTCAGATCCGCGAAGAGATCGACCCCTTCGGCATTCGCCGCCTCGAATTTGTCCCCGGCCGCGACCGGCTGTCCATGATTGAAAGCATTCTCGATGCCGAGTCCCGCATGGTGACCCATCTGCGCGACCTCGCTGCAAAATCGGGCTCTAACCCAGCCCGTCACGGAGGAAAATCTTGAGCGGACCATTACAGGGCCTGCGCGTCGCCGACTTCAGCCAGTTAGTCCAGGGCCCCAACGCCACGCAGCTGCTGGCCGATATGGGCGCGGACATCCTCAAGATCGAGCCGCTCCAGGGCGACTGGCAACGCAACTGGTCCCTCGGCGACGCCTGGATCAACGGCGAGAGCGTCTCCTTCCTCGCCTTCAATCGCGGCAAGCGCAGCATCGCCCTCAACCTCAAAGATCCGCGCGGCAAAGAAGCTGCCCTGCGCGTCATCCGCTCCTGCGACGTACTGCTCGAGAATTTCCGCCCCGGCGTCATGGATCGCCTCGGCCTCGGCTACACGACGCTGTCTGAAATCCATCCGAAACTCATCTACTGCGCCAGTTGTGGCTGGGGCCAGGACGGCCCTTATGTCACACGCCCCGGCCAGGATCTTCTCGCCCAGGCTGTCGCCGGCATTCTCAACCTCCAGGGCAAGGCCGGCGATCCGCCCTCGCCCGTGGGCATGGGCGTCGCGGACATCACCGCCTCGTTTCACATCGTCGGCGCCATCCTCGCCGCCCTCTACGAGCGCAACCGCACCGGCCTCGGCCAGCGCATCGACATCAACCTGCTCAACTCCATCCTCTCGCTCGCCACCCAGGAAATCACCCTCTACCTCAACACCGGCAACGTCCCCGAGCGCAGCGCGAACGGCATCGGTCACCCCTGCGTCGGCGCACCCATGGGTATCTATCGCACCAAAGACGGCTACATCGTCATCGCCATGATGCCCATCGGCAAAATCGCCGAGCTCGTCGGCATCCCCGGCTACGAAGGCAACGACTCACGCAACGTCATGGAGAACCGCGACAACGTCAAGCGCACCCTCGAGCCCGGCTTCGCCGGCAAAACCACCGCCGAGCTGCTCGAAATCTTCCTTGAAGCCGACATCTGGTGCGCCCCTGTCAACACCTTCCCGCAGATGGAGCACGACCCTCAGGTCAAGCACAACCAATCCATCGTGAACTTCGACCATCCCAGGGTCGGCAACTTCCGCACCATCGGCCCCCCCGCGCGCTTCAGCCGCACGCCGTGCGAAATTCAGCGCCCTCCGCTGCTCGCAGAGCACGCCGACCAGATCCTGCGCGAAATGGGATACACCGACACCGAGATCGAGCAACTTCAGAAAGAAGGCGTCGTTGGCGTCCGCGAGAATCCCGCGTGATCCGCCTGCGCGGTATGACCTGGAAGCACGATCGCGGCCTCGCCCCGATGATCGCGACGGCTGCTCGCTTTCACGAGACGCATCCTGACGTCCTCATCGAGTGGGAGGCGCGCAGCCTCAGCGAATTCGGCGAAGCCCCCGTGGAGAGCCTCGCCGAGCAGTACGACCTTGTTGTCCTCGACCATCCTTATATGGGCGCCCTCGCCAGGGCCGGCTCGTTTCTGCCTCTCGACGAGCATCTTCCCGCTGCTCAAATCGCGGAGTTCGCGCGGAGCACCACCGGCCCATCGCACGCGAGCTACGTATGCGACGGCCATCTCTGGGCGCTCGCCATCGACGCCGCCGCTCAGGTCGCCGGCTATCGCGCCGATCTGCTCGAGCGCGAAGGAGCTCGCTTTCCTGAATCCTGGGATGACGTCGTCGCGCTCGCCCGCATCCGCCCCGGCTTCGTTTCGCTCCCGCTCTGGCCGCTCGATTCGCTCATGTGCTTCTTCACCCTCTGCGCCAGCACGGGCGATCCATGCTTCGCTGCGGAGCGCACACTCGTCAGCCGCGAAACCGGCAAGTACGCTCTCGATCTCCTGCACCGGCTCCGCGACTGCTCCGCTCCCGACGCGCGCTCCTGGAATCCCATCGCCATCTGGGAGCGCATGAGCACCACCGACCAGGTCGCTTACTGCCCGCTCGCTTTCGGCTATTCCAACTACGCGCGCCCCGGCTACCGCTCCCATTTGCTCTCCTTTGGCAAAATCCCCTCCGCCGGCCGCAGCCCCGTCGGAGCCACGCTCGGCGGCGCAGGCCTCGCGATTTCCGCGCGCTGGCCCCATCGCGAAGTCGCGCTGGAATACGCCGCGTGGGTTGCCGGCAGCGAATGCCAGCGCACCCTCTATGTCCAGTCCGGCGGTCAACCCGGCAGCAAAGCTGCGTGGACCGATGACGCAGCCAACGCGCTCACATCCGGCTACTTCCGCGCCACGCTTCCTGTGCTCGAAAACTCCTGGCTCCGCCCGCGGTTCGCAGGATTCGTTGGCTACCAGAACCTCGCCGCCGAAATCATCGGCGATTTTCTCTCCGCCCGCCGCTCTGCAAACGAAACCCTCGACGAACTCGACCGGATCCTGCACCTCTCCATCGCCTCCCGATCCTGAAAGCGATGCCCTCAGTTCTCCGGGGTGATCGACCTGGTTGCGGGGCAACACAAATTTTCACTTGACAATCCATAACCGCAGAGTTATGGTTCTGCCATGCCGACCGCCGCGGACAATCTCTTCAGGGCCCTCGCCGATCCGACTCGCCGAGCCATCTTCGAGCGGCTCACCCGCGACGGCGAGCAGACTGTTCACGCCCTGACTGCCCGCGCCGGTGTCTCTCAGCCCATGGTTTCGAAGCACCTCTCCGCTCTCAGGCGCGCCCGCCTGGTTCGCCCCCGCCGCTGTGGGCGCGAGACCCATTACCACGCCCGGCCGGAAGCTCTCGCGCCGCTGGTGGACTGGATCGCTCACTACAGCGACTTCTGGCAGGACAAATTCGACCGCCTCGGAGAGCTTCTCGAAAGGATGGACAAATGACCCAGCCCGATACCGCGATTCGTTCCGTCATCGTGGAGAGGGAATTCCCTCATCCCCCGGAGAAGGTGTGGCGCGCCCTCACCGAGAGTTCTTTGATCGAGCAGTGGCTGCTGAAGAACGACTTTCAGCCGGTCGTGGGCCGTTTGTTCAACCTTCGCAGAGAACCGATCGCGAACTGGAACGGTGTCATCACCTGCCAGGTGCTCGCTGTCGAGCCCTGCCGGACTCTCTCATACTCCTGGGGCACCTTAGGCGTCGACACTGTCGTCACCTTCACGCTAACCCCGACCGATGCTGGCACTCATCTGCGCATGGAGCAGTCCGGCTTCGGCCCCGACCGCCATGCCAACTATAAAGGCGCCAGGTACGGCTGGAATAAGTTCCTCGATAACCTCGAACGAGTTGTCGCGGGCCTGCAATAACGTCCGCATCGCAAAGGAGACCTGACCATGACCGTCCGCACGCGTTCGATCCTTCGCTGGATTCACATCGTCCTGGCCATCCCCATCTACGGCTATATCTATAGCCCGTTCGCAAAACTTCCCCAGTATGCACCGCCCACCCGGTTTGTCTTCTTTCCTCTCATGGTCCTCACCGGGTTGTGGATGTGGAAAGGCCATGTCGTTCGACGATTTGTTTCAAAGCGGCCGGCCTCTGCCTCCTCCGTGCACACAGGAACTATATGACTTCCGCGTTTACCACCAGGCAATCCGCGAACATGACAAAGGAGAAATGAAATGAAAATCAAACTGACCACCGTATATGTCGATGACCAGGAGAAGGCCCTGCGCTTCTATACCGACGTGCTGGGATTCGTGAAGAAGGCGGACTTCAGCCAGGGAGCATATCGCTGGCTCACAGTAACTTCGCCCGAGGATCCAAACGGCACCGAGCTGCAGTTGGCGCTCAATAACAACCCGGGCGACAAAGCCTGGCAGCAGGCCAGGTTCCAGCAAAGCCAGCCCGCGGCCATGTTCTTCACCGACGACCTCGAAACCGACTACACGCGCATGAAGGCGCGCGGCGCCGAGTTCACCATGCCCCCAAAGGACGTGACCGCCTCCAAAATCGCCATGCTGAACGACACCTGCGGCAACGTCATTCAGATCACCCAGCTGATGCGCTGGCAGGGCTGACACAGAGCTTGCAGGTCACGCCGAGCGCAGCTAAATTGGCTGCGAGATTGGAGCCGTCCATGAGTAATCCCGCCTCCGCGGAATCGGCCTCCGCGTTCATCGACGAGAAAATTAAAGCGCTGGGCGACTGGCGCGGCAAGACCCTCGCTCATCTCCGCCAGCTCATCCACGATGCCGACCCCTCCATCCAGGAGGAGCGCAAATGGGTGAAGCCCGGGTCGCCCGGCACTCCCGTCTGGTCGCACGACGGCATCGTCTGCACAGGCGAAACGTACAAGCAGGTCGTCAAGCTCACCTTTGCTCGCGGAGCCTCCCTCCCCGACCCGAAGAAGCTCTTCAACTCCAGCCTCGAAGGGAACGTGCGGCGTGCCATCGACTTCCGCGAAGGGGACAGGATCGATGAAGCCGCCTTCAAACAACTCATCCGCGCCGCCGTGGCTGCCAACTCCGCAGCGCAATCGCAACGCGCGGCCAAAAAGAAGTAGCTCCCGTCCTCAGAAGCAGGTCATTGGGCCGCCGTTTCCCAACAGAAGGGAAGTGACGGAATTTTCACCCACAGGAATCCCTGTCTTCGGCAAATTTTGAAGGGTATTAGGAGCAGAGAAGGGAAGATTGGCTCCTCAGGTAGAAGCCGCAACCATGTATCGCGCTGTCTCGCATCTTCTCCTCAGTATCGCAATCACCCAGTTTTTATGCGGTTTCCACGTTACTAACGTATCGTGGCGTCTCACAGCAGCGCCATCTTTGTGCTGGTAATGGTGCTGGTAATACGCTAGCCTCCTGGAAGCAATTTCAGGAGGGCCAAGCAATGAACCTCACCGATACCGAAGTCCGCAGAGCCAGGCCAGCAGACAAACCGTACCGCCTACCCGACCAGCACGGCCTATACCTGCGAGTGCTCGTCAACGGGACGAAGTGCTGGCAATACGGGTACAGATTCGGCGGCAAGCAACGACTGCTTTCTCTCGGCAGCTATCCCACGGTCACGCTGGCCGCTGCCCGTGAAGCGCACATGGAAGCGCGCCGAAAGTTCGCCGCCGGGATCGACCCTGCAGCCGAGAAGAAGGCGGAGAGACGCACGGCGCAGGGTGACACGTTCGAGGACGTGGCGAAGCTATGGCTGCAGCACTGGAAAGGAGACAAGGCGCCCCGTTATGTGAAACAGATGGTGGCCCGGATCAACGGGGACATCCTCCCCGCCATCGGCACGAGACCGATGCGAGAGATCGAAGCCCCCGACCTGGTCGCAATCGCAAAGAAGATCGAAGCGAGAGAAGCTAGCGAGCTGGCGCGGCGTGCTCTCGAAACCATCGGGCAGGTGTTCCGCTACGCAATAGCAAACGGACTGACAACACGCAACCCGGCATCCGACATCAGACCCGCCGACGTTTTGAAGCCGGTTAGGGTGAAGAATCATGCCCGAGTGAGCGCCAGGGAACTACCCGCCCTGAGGACGGCGATCGAGGGCTACAACGGGACAATGACCAGTCTGGCGATGCGCCTGATGGCGTACACGTTCGTCCGCACGAGCGAACTGGTCGGTGCGAAGTGGGAAGAGTTCACGCTTGACGGCGATTCGCAGCGCTGGGACATACCGGCGGAACGGATGAAAATGGACACTCCCCATATAGTCCCGCTCTCGCATCAGGCGGTATCGGTGCTCCGCCTGATTCACCAGGTGAGCGCAGGGCGCGAGTATGTCTTCCCTGGCACTGGCAAGGCGAAGCACATGAGCACCGGCACGATCCTTCTGGCCTTGGATCGCCTTGGGTACCGGGGAATCATGACGGGCCACGGCTTCCGGGGTATCGCGTCGACGCTCCTGCACGAGGGCGGATTCGATGAGAAGTTCATTGAGGCGCAGCTTGCTCATCAGAAGCGGAACAAGACCGCAGCAGCCTACAACCATGCCGCCTACCTGCCCCAGCGCACGGAGATGATGCAAGCCTGGGCGGACCTGTGGGACCGTCTGTCGCAGCCGAGCGCGGTCTAGAGCCTGTTATTAAGTTTGGGTAAGCATCTTGAACAGAGTGGCGAGCATGAGGCAGGCGCAGGCGAGAAAGTGGAAGGCTCCGAGAGTAGCAGCCAGCCGTTCGTAGTCCCGGGCCAGACGGCGGAATCGGGCCGCCCATGCGAAGCTTCTCTCCACCACCCAGCGGCGAGGCAGCAGCACAAACCCTCGTTTGGCTTCGGTATGTTTGACCACTTCCAGTTCGATACCGTGCTGTTCGGCGGCCTCGGCTGCGGCTTCGCCCGTATAACCCTGATCCACATAGGCGAGCTGGACGTGCTCACCGGTCAGCTCCTGCACCTGCCGCGCCAGCTCACCGACCTGGGCGCGATCCTGTTCGTCGGCCGGAGTCACCTCGAGGGCCAGCAGGTGCCCCAGCGTATCCACGGCGGCATGAACCTTCGAGCCTTTGCGCCGCTTGGCTCCGTCATATCCGGCCCTCGCCCCCGACTCCGGTGTCGACTGCAGCGTGCGGCTGTCCAGAATCATCGCCGTGGGCTGCGCTTGGCGACCGGCAAACTCGCGCAGCAGCATGCGCAGATCTTCCACCATGGTCTCGAAGCAACGAGCGCGAATCCAGCGCTGCACCTGCTGATACACCACATCCCACGGCGGCAGATCGTTGGGCAGATAACGCCACTGGCAGCCGGTCCGCACCACGTAGCGCAATCCGTTGAAGACATCGCGCAGCGGATACTCGCGCTGCTCGGCATCCTCCCGGCAAAGGGCAAGGTAGGGCGACACCAGCGCCCACTCCTCATCCGTTACATCGCTCGGATAGCCCCGCCGCTCACGCCGTGCCACCACCCCAGGATGCACGACTGAAGCCCAAATTCCGCATCTGTTTCAGAACACAGGATCAAAGTTAATAACAGGCTCTAATGCGGGTGCGGAGTCCTGATCAGCAACCAGATAACCAGCACCACCAGAGCCGCCAGCATCGTACCCAGGAATGCGGCGGCCTTGCGCACCAGCGACCGCATCGACTTCATGTCTTCCACCAGCTCGGATGCCTCGGAAGCGTTGCGCTCCGTCGCCTCGCGCGTGCGGTTCATTTCCTCTTCCACCCGCTTCATCTGCACCAGTTGGTCCTGCACGGTCAGGCGCAGATCGCGCTGCGCCAGTTGCAGATCGCCCACGCTCTGCTTCAGATCGGTGGTCAGCGACCCCAGCGCCGGATCGCCGTGGTTCTGCGGTTCCATCATCCGCGTCATGTACGGCATCAGCATGCGGTACTGCAGCAGCGTCTTCAGCATGGGATTGTCATCGACCCCGGCCGTGGACTCCGGCAGCAGCGGCATCGTCTCCAGCCCGCGCGCCCCCTGTGGCAATTCCAGCCCGCGCTTCTCCTGCGGTAACGCCGCCTCCGTCTTCGGGGCTGTCGGCTTCTCGTCAGAAGCTAATGCAATGAGCCGGTCGATCGTTGCTGCGCAGACATTCCGCTTCATGGGAAACTTCTCTCGATCATAGCCAAACGCCGCCCCGTCTCACCAGTTTTTTCGTGGATGAATGCATTACTCAGGTTCAGGCGAATGCCCGAATGGACGGACGCCAGCCGGCCGGATCGCACACCGTCCCCATCGCCGCGCAACCGCTTCCCGGGGAGGGCCATCGACAGCCTCTCAATCTTATGATTTGTCTTTCTCCTGCCGCAGCGCATGCACCACCACGCGCAGCATCTCTTCTTCCGGAGCCGGCTTGCCCGTCCAGATCTCAAACTGCCGCGCCCCCTGGTGGACGAACATCTCCACGCCCGTCACCACCGGCAGTCCCTTCTCGCGCGCCATCCGGATCAGCGGTGTGTCGATCGGGTTGTAGACCAAATCGAAGACCAGCCGCGTGTTCAGCTCCTTCGGCTCCAGCAAGCTCGTAGCCTTGTTGCCGCGCATCCCGATCGGCGTTGCGTTGAGGATCACGTCGAAGCTGGTCTTTGCGATCTGCTCGCGCCGGATCGTCTTCGCCTTCGCCTGGCGCGCCAGCTTTTTCGCCGTCTCCGGCGTGCGGTTCCAGATCACCACCTCGGCGCCCTTTTCCGCCAGCCCAAACGCCGCCGCGCGCCCCGCGCCGCCGGCTCCCAGCACCAGAATACGCGCACGGTTCAGAGGCAGCCGCCGCTCCAGCGGCCGCACAATCGCTGCCACGTCCGTATTGAAGCCGTACAGCTTCCCGTCCTGCGCGCGCACCACCGTATTGCACGCCCCGATTTTCTCCGAGAGCGCGTCCGTCTTCTCCAGGTGCCTGATGATCTCACTCTTGAACGGCATGGTGATCGCTAACCCGTGCAGCGGAACCTCCCGCGTGAGCGTCAGCAGATCGTTCATGCGCGTGGTCTGCAGCGGCAGAAAGACGGCGTTCACCGTCTCGCGCCGGAACGCCATGTTCTGCATCAGAGGCGACAGCGAATGGCGCACGGGGTTCCCAGCCACGCCGTACACCTTCGTTGACGCGTCGATCTGGTCGATCCGCCACGTCTCGCGCAGCGTTCGCGCCTCAATCTGCCCAGGTCCGGTTTCCTTGCCTGCATGTGCTGAAGCGAAAGTGAACACGCTGCCCGCGCGCAATCCCAGCACCCGGCTGATCGTCCCCTGATCGCCCATCGAAATCCCGATCAGGTTTGCTTCGTCGCGCCGCCGGTCGAGGAAGCGCATCATGGTCACGTTGTCGGATAGCGTCTTCGCCGTCGAGACAATCTTCACGAACTCCGGCTGGAACGGCTTGATGCGCTCGAAGATCGCGTCCAGATCGCGCGTGGCCTCGAAGTCGTGCCAGCTGACGATCAGCGCTGCGCCCTGCTCCCGCAGCTTTCGCAGCTGCGCGGGCTTCAGGTGTTCCGCCGTCTGCAGCTCCACGTCCACCAGATGGCACCCGGCCTGCGCGGCTTTCTCCAGAATTTCCAGTTCCGCGGCGATCGTGCCCTTGAACTTCCCCCCCGTCGCGGCTCGCCGGCAAGTTCCGATCGCCGTTACTTCGCTGCGTTCGTACAGGAACTGCTTCAGCTTTGGCAGAGCCGCCACCGGATTTGCCAGGTAATCCAGGCGGAACTCGACGAAATGGTTCTCGCGGACGATCTGCTCGGCATTGCCAAGCATCTCCGCCGGGGAACTGCCGGTGATCGCCACGCAAATTTTGCCGATCCGGGACCGGATAAAGTGGGTCGACGTCACCGCCACGCCGCGGTCGGATACGGAGCTCCCATTTGAGGCAGAACTCCCTCGGTTCCCCGCCCCCGGGGGGGTGGGACGCTTCACCGGAGCCGGTTCTGCTACCAAGCCTGCCTTCATACCCGCAATTGCCGCATATTAAAGAGGTTTCCGGCTCTATGCAACAGGAAAACAGAGATACTAAGCGGTATGGAATGGGAATTGCCCACCATTGCCGGCAGATCCTGGCAAGGTTTCCGTTTTTTCCCGATCTTTGCCCGCGATGCGCAGGCGCCAAAAATCAGCCGTTTTGAGGGGATCCTGAACTTCTGGCTAAGGCCTGCTTCGGTAACTACTGTCAATATTGGCATTTACGGCAATTCCGCCGCCGCCGCTACTGGGTTCCAATGGTCATCTCCAGCCAGGAATCTCTCCGGTCGGAACTGCGCCGCCTCCGCTGAGGTCAGCCGATGCTCCCAAGGGACCCGCTCCGATGGCCGAGCCCCTGGTCCGATGTCGTGGTACTCACCATACCAGCTGGTTTGCTCGTTTGCGGTGTTCTCCCAATCGTTCCACCCCTCCGGAACCACCTCCGCCGGCAGTTCCGTATCGACGTACACCACCCGCGCATAGGGCCGCCACGGCCGCCCCAGCCAGATTTTGCCCACCTTGGGGTCGGCTGTCACCCGGCTGTCCAGGATCGCATACCCCGTCGGCTGATCCGGCCTCGTCCGCGATTGCGCCGTCAGATACCCCGGCCCGTTCGAGTGCAGCTCATCGTGATCGAAAACCGCCGCGGCATTCCCAAAGATGAAATCCACGCCGCCCTCGATATAGGAGTCCACGTAATACTGCCTACCCCAGTCGGCAAAGAGCGTGTCCTGGTGCCCGAGAAAGCGGCAATGCTTGAAGACGGCCCGGTCCGCCCGTACCGCAATGGCGACTGCCTGTCCCGTGTTCCCGGCCGCGTTCTCAAAGGTCACGTTATCCGCCTCAAACCCCTCCCCATCCACCTCCACTGTCTCCGTAAAGAATGTCCCCCCCGCCTCTTTGGCATTCAGGCTGTTCGTTATCAGCACATCCTCGGGCGACTTGCCCATGCCGAGCAGCGTGATGTTCGGGTGGTTCTGCGTGATGTTCAGCCGCTCGTGATAAACGCCCGGCGCGATCTCAATCACCACGCGCCCCCCCGGCCCGGGCCAGGGATGGTGGTCGATCGCCATCTGGATGGTGGGGAACGCGTTCGTCCCGTGGATCCCCGTTGTCACCGTCGGCGAGACGCGAACGTGAACGTCCTGGCCGTGACCAGCGGCAGAAACCAGCAGAGCGGCGAGCAGCAGCAGCGGTGTGCGCATCGTTGTTCAGTGTGCGCGAGGGCAAGCCGCGCAGGCAAGCGGAACACGCTGCTGAATCACAACGTGTGCGTGGTAATCTGGCGTGCGATGCGTGCACGCCTGCTGGCATTGCTGCTTTCTCTCGGATCCTGTTTGGGTTTTGCCCAATCCTCGACGGTCCCCGCAGCATATTTGCCCGGAAACCCGCGATCGGTCCTTACCTCGGCTGCCCCTCACTATGACTTCACCTCACCATCTCTGAAGCCCTGGCATTTAAAGGCGACTTACCAGCTCTACGACGAGCAGGGCAATCCCTCGGAGCAGGGAACGTTTGAGTACTGGTGGGCATCCCCAACCGTCTACCGCAGTACCTGGATGCGGGGCAGCCAGTCCCACACGGACTGGCACACCGCAGACGGCAAAGAACCCTACGAGGACACCGGCCTGGAACTCAGCTTCTTCGAATATCAACTGAAGTCCGACTTCACCTCACCATTGCCCAAACCGGCCGACTACGATCCCGACAAGACGTATTTCGTTCAGGAAAAGGAGAAATTCGGCAAGGTCAAAGAGCCCTGTTTCATGATCGTTCCCAAAATGCCGCCTCACGGGCAGTTGCTCACCGTGCCCATGGGTCTTTTTCCCAGCTACTGCTTCGACGAGAAGCTCCCGGTGCTCCTGGCAAAATGGTCCTTCGGTGCGCTCGAAGTCAACTTCGGCAGTTTGGTGGAGCTTCAAAGCCAGCTTTATCTGCCCCGTGCAATCACGGTGTTTGAAGGCAATCGCAGGATACTCACCGCGACGGTCAACGCCATCGGGAGTCTGAGCCAAACGGATCCATCCCTGACGCCGCCGGCCAGCGCGCGAACCTACGACCAGCCGCCCGCAATCATTGCTGCCAATGTCATGGCCGGCCATCGTGTTAGCGGTCCGATGCCGGTTTATCCGGAGGACGCGAAGCAGTCCCACGTCGACGGCACCGTCGATCTGCACGCGCTGATCGGCCGTGATGGCAGGATCCACGAAATGGAAGTGGCCAGCGCTCCCTGGCCCTCGCTGGTTGCCTCGGCCATGTGGGCTGTCTCGCAGTGGAAGTACACACCTTACCTGCTGAACGGCAAGCCGGTCGAAGTGAGCACTACAATTCACGTCACCTATAAACTGGGCAACTGAATCTGCATCCAGGAGAAGCCGCTTTGCGATCCTCAGCAGTCTCCCTGGCCGTCGCAGCAGCCTTCCTCTTCTGCGCGCCGTTGCTCCGCGCCCAGTCTCCCCCCGATAACGGCTCCGGCGCCTTCGCCACCGGGCGCTATCCCAATCTCTTCCGCGAGGACGGCCACTCCGAGCGCGCCATCCGCGCCAAAATCGACGCCGCGTATCAGCAGCTCTTCCACGGCGACCCGCAGACGCAGGCCGTCGCCTTCGCCGCCGGCCGCAATGCCAATGGCCCGCTCATGTACCTCACTGACTGGGCGCATCACGACGTGCGCACAGAGGGCATGTCCTACGGCATGATGGTCACCGTTCAGCTCAACAAGAAGGCCGAGTTCGACGCACTCTGGAACTGGGCGATGACGTACATGTACGTCTCCGATCCGAAGGCGCCGGGCTATGAGTATTTCCGCTGGTCGTCGAAGCCCGACGGCCAGCCCAACTCGGAAACGCCCGCGCCCGACGGCGAGGAATTCTTCGCCATGGCGCTGCTCTTCGCCGGCAACCGCTGGCCTGGCGGCCACGGCATCTACGACTATCACGCCGAGGCGGAAAAGCTACTCACTGCCATCGTCCATCGGCCCGTCATCACCGGGATGACGAAGTTCGGCCCGCGCACCGACGGCCCCGAAGTGAATCTCGACCCACCCATGATCCTCTTCGTGCCGGAGGTGATGCCACATCCTTTCACCGACCCCTCTTACCAGCTCCCCGCCTTCTATGAGCTTTTCGCGCGATGGGGACCTCCCGCCGATCGCGACTTCTGGGAGCGGGCCGCCGACGCCAGCCGTAAATTTTTCGCCGACACCACAAACCCGCAAACAGGCCTTGCGCCCGACTACGCCAACTTCGATGGCAGCCCGCACACCAGCCGCTTCCCGCAATCCGGCGACTTCGGCTACGATGCGTGGCGCGTCGCCCGCAACTGGTCCGTCGACTGGTCGTGGTGGCAGAAAGCGCCTCAGGAGCAGCTCCTGAGCGACCGCATCCAGAAATTTTTCGCGGAGCAGGGAATCAACCGCTACGGCGCGGTCTACGCGCTCGACGGCAAGCCCGTGAAACTGACGCCGCACCCCGGCCTTACGCCGGAAGGCCATCCCGCAGGACTGGTCGGCACCAACGCCGTCGCCGGCCTCGCCGCTACCGACCGCCCTGGTGCACGCCTCTTCACCGAAGCGCTGTGGAACACGCCCATCCCTTCCGGTTTCAACCGCTACTACGACGGCATGCTTTACCTGATGAGCCTGATGCACGTCAGCGGCGAGTACCGGATCATCCTGTCCAGGCAGTAAATTAGGTCGGGGCACAGGAAATCTCCGGGCCCCGGGGGTCGAGGCCCGGAATCCACAGCCCGTCCTACTTCTTCAGGTCCGCCGCCAGTTCGCTCACCCACAGGCTGCCCAGTCCGGTGGTGTAATCCCAGCCCGGCAGCGCCGTGTAGAAGCCGTTAGCGCCCACAACGATGTCGTGGAATCCACCCTCGGGATACGAACCCGGCGTCGTCGCGCCGTCATAGAGCCCGTAGTAACGGATCGGCGCAAAGCCCAGATTCGGATTCGCCGAAATCAGCCGCGCCCACACCCCCAGCGCCAGCGGCGACGACAAGCTGGTGCCGCCAACCGCTTCCCACGATCCGTCGTAATAGATGTTCGCGCCCGAATACGGATCGGCATCCATGGCGATGTCGGGAATGCCTTTGTCGCCCAGCTCCGAACTCGGCACCGCCGCAGCCGTCTGCCAGTACGGCGAGTATTCGAACTGACTGATACCGCCGCCGCCCGCGTACCACGCGGTCTCCGTGTCGTAGGTTCCGTCGGAGTTCGTCAGCAGCGTCGTGCCGCCTACGGCCATCACGTACTGCGATGACGCCGGATAGTTCACCATCGGAGCGCCCGCAGGCACGCCATTCTCGCCTACTTCTGCCGGGCAGAACGACCCGGTGTCGCCCGTCGACGCGAAGAAGCTCTGCCCCTGCGCAGCGGCTTCTGCGAATGACTCATCGTCGGCCAGCATGGAGCCGTCGAGGTAAGGGAAGATTTCGCACTCGCCGAGCGACGCGCTGCCCGCCTTCGCTTTGTCGTCGGTCGCCCAGCGGCTGATCTCCAGCGCCAGGTCGGAATCCGTCAGCGAAGTGGTGTCGTAGATGTACAGCCGCTTCACTGTCTCGGCCATGCCGGTCGAGAACTGGGTGTCGAGATCCCACTCATCCCAGCCCGAGGTGTCTGTACTGGCCACGCCCACCGCCACCACCGTCAGCGGAACCTGCGGCAAGCCGTTGGCCTGCTCTTCGGCGCGCAGGTCCGTGATCACGCCCGAGACATCGCCCTCCGCCATGATGGCGATGGTGGCATTGCTCCCGGTGGCTGTGCCGGTCGCGCCATACGCTGTCTGGAACTGCTGCGGCGAATAGCTCACGTCGTACTGCGGAACACTCACCTGCGAGCGCGTCACCAGCGTCGGCTTCATCTGCCCGATATTGTTCAGCCCCAGCACCGCCGCGACAATGCCGTTCAGCGAAGCGGGCACCTGCGCCGTCGCCGTATTGCCGTAGACGATGTTGCCGAACTGCGCGTACTGCTCAATCGGCGTGTTGAACGCCGCCGAAGCCTGCGCCACCGTGCCGTCGCCGCTCACCATCAGATTGTTGGGCTCCGCGGCCACATTGGTGAATCCAGCGCCTTCCAGGTAGCTGACCACCTGCTGCACCTGCGCGGAGGTTGGCGCGTACGTCGCGGCGAACTGCGCCGGCATCAGGCTCTCCCCGTAGAGAGGGCTGTTCGGGTTGTTGATGTTTTGGATATATGCGTTCAGCGCGGTCTTGTTCTGCAGCGCGAGAACCACGCGCACCGTGATGGCCTGGCTCGCCGGCGCCGGACCGTAATCGGAAGCGGAGGCGAGTTGAGAGAGAGAAATGCCCTGCGTCGCAGTGCCGGCCCACACTGTTTGAGCGTTGGCCGAGGCGCAAAGAGAGGCGAGTGCGGCGGCGACAAGTGCTGCCGCAAGGTTTCTGGGGAATTGCATGGGGGTGGGTCTCCTGAGCTGTCGGGATGATGTTACGGGGCCCGGACACTCACCGAGAGTGCGCGGCAATCAACGTGGTTGCTCCCTCCCGCAGCAAAATTTGCCCGGAAAATGTGCAGTTCGTTGCGCAGCGCAAATTCGCTCCGCAGCTCCAGGCAGAATTTGCGCGCCTCTGGAAAAGACTGCCGGGAATGCTCTGTCCTCGCGCCGAACGATGCTATCGTCTCGGTAACGCGCCATGCCCTACTCCGCTACAGCCGCAGGCCGAACCCGCAGCTTCGCCGATCTGAAGACGCTGCTGGCTCGCGCCTCGCCCGCCCGCTCCGGAGACGCGCTGGCCGGCATTGCTGCCGAAAACGAGGAGGAGCGCGCCTTTGCGCGCATGGCTCTCGCTGAAGTCTCGCTCGCGCGCTTCCTCGAAGAACCCCTCATCCCCTACGAGCGTGACGAGATCACGCGCCTCATCCTCGATACCCACAATGGCGCTGCCTTTGCGCTTATCGCCTCGCTCTCGGTAGGCGAATTCCGCGAGTGGCTTCTCGATCCGCGCACCGACACCGCTACTCTCACGCGTGCCGCTCCGGGCATCACGCCGGAAATGGCCGCGGCCGTTTCAAAGCTGATGCGCAACCAGGACCTGATCCTCGCCGCGCAGAAATGCCGCGTCGTCACCCGCTTCCGCAACACCCTCGGACTCCCCGGAACGCTCTCCGTGCGCCTGCAACCCAACCACCCCACCGACGACGTTCGCGGCATCGCCGCTTCCATGCTCGAAGGCCTGCTCTACGGCTGCGGCGACGCGGTCATCGGCGTCAATCCCGCTTCCGACAGCCTCCAGGCCGTCGTGCGCCTGCTTGAAATGATGAATGCCTTTCGCGAGCGCTGCGAAATCCCCACGCAAACCTGCGTGCTCGCTCATGTCACCAGCACCCTTCGCGCCATCGAGCGCGGCGCGCCCGTCGATCTCGTCTTCCAGTCGATCGGAGGCACTGAGGCGACCAACCGCAGCTTCGGTGTCTCGCTGTCTCTGCTCGAAGAAGCTCGCTCCGCCGCCCTCGCTCTGCATCGGGGCACCGTCGGCGACAACGTGATGTACTTCGAAACCGGGCAGGGAAGCGCGCTCTCCGCTGACGCGCACGACGGAGTCGATCAGCAAACCTGTGAGGCCCGCGCCTACGCGGTCGCCCGCCACTTCCAGCCGCTCCTTGTCAACACCGTCGTTGGCTTCATCGGCCCCGAATACCTTTTCGACGGCAAGCAGATCCTCCGTGCCGGACTCGAGGATCACTTCTGCGGCAAGCTGCTTGGCCTGCCCATGGGCTGCGACGTCTGCTACACCAATCACGCCGAAGCCGACCAGAACGACATGGATTCGCTGCTGCTCCTGCTCGGCGTCGCGGGCGTCAACTTCATCATGGGCGTCCCCGGCGCCGACGATGTGATGCTGAACTACCAGAGCACCTCCTTTCACGACGCGCTCGCGGTGCGTCAGGCCCTCGGCTTGCGCCGCGCCCCGGAGTTTGAAGCCTGGCTCGAACGCATGGGCCTCGCCGACCAGCACGGCACCCTCATCGGCAAAGGCGCCGAGCAAAATCTCCTGCCCGGAGCCGGCGAATGGCTGAGCTAGACCGCACTCCCGCGTCCGATCTCTGGAAGCAGCTTCGCCGCTTCACTCCGGCCCGCATCGGCCTGGGACGCGTCGGCGCCAGCCTGCCCACGCAACCGCTGCTCGCATTCGACTTGGCCCACGCCCAGGCTCGCGATGCCGTCCACGCTCCCTTCGACGCCCAATCTCTCGCCCGCGAGCTTCGCTCCTCTGGCTTCGCCGAACCGGTCATCGTCTCCAGCCGAGCCCGCGATCGTATGGAGTATCTGCTGCGCCCCGATCTCGGCCGTACCCTCGACGAAGCGAGTCGCTCCCGCCTGCGTGACCTCGCCGAATCCGCCCAACCCTGCGATCTCGCCATCGTCGTGGCCGACGGCCTTTCTGCCATGGCTCCCGCGCGTCACGCCGTTCCACTGCTCCGAGAATTCTTAGCCTTGCAGACGGCGCAGCCGTCCATGCGGGATCTCTCGAAAAACGTAACGGTCATCGTTGCAAAACAGGCTCGCGTCGCGCTCGGTGATGAAATCGGCGAGGTTCTCGGCGCCCCCGTCGTCATCGTCCTCATCGGCGAGCGCCCCGGGCTCAGTTCGCCCGATTCCCTCGGCCTCTATCTCACCTGGGCGCCTCGCATCGGCCGCACCGATGCCGAGCGTAATTGCATTTCGAACATCCGCCCGGAAGGCCTGCCTTACGCCGATGCAGCTCGCCGGCTCCTGTATTTGCTGGCAGAAGCGCACCGGCTCCGGCTCTCAGGTGTCGCTTTGAAGGACTTGAGCGAGGACGCATCTCGCTCACTGCCATAAAACTATTTGCACATCCCCCGAATATCGAAACAGATGCGCCCTCCGTCGTCCGGCCACAACCTTTTCCTGCCAATTGCGTCTGGAAAGTGCGGTGGTGTATGTTCCTGCCTCCGTATTGCATCAGCAACGCCTAGAATAGTGACTAGTATGGCAATCCGATTTCTCCGCGCCTCACTGGCGTGCGTGTTGTGTCTCGCCGCCGCGACGGCTGTGTGGGCCGACGGCTCGCAGTTCGATCTGACTGGCCCGTCGCTCGAAGTCAAAGTCACTCGGGCCGGCAAGACGCTCCCCATCTCTGAGGTGCCCAACCTCGCCCCCGGCGATCGCGTCTGGATTCGCGCCGACCTGCCTCAGGCGCAGTCGGCACGTTATCTCATGGTCGCGGCGTTTCTCCGTGGATCGACCAATCCGCCTCCGGAGAGTTGGTTTTTCCGCCTGCAAACCTGGGATCGCAGGGCTGCGGAGAAAGGCCTGACCGTCACGGTGCCCGATGGCGCGCAGCAGGTGCTTGTTTTTCTGGCTCCGGAAACCGGCGGTGACTTTCGCACTCTCGTCAACGCCGTGCAAGGCAAGCCCGGCGCATTCGTGCGCTCTTCGCAGGATCTGAACCAGGCGATGCTCGACCGCACCCGCCTGGACACCTACCTTGCTGCCATCCGATCGCTCAATGAATCCGATCCCACCAGGCTGAAGGACGCGGCGCCGCTGCTCGCGCGCAGCCTCGGCATGAAGATCAACCCGGAGTGTCTCGACAAGATGCCCGACCTCCAGGCCGCATGCCTCACCGCTGGCCAGGACACCATGATCCTCTCCGACGGCCACAGCGAATCCATCGTCGAGGCCCTCACCTCGGGTCCGGCCGGCGATCTCGCTATGCAGCTCGCCTCCACGCCTCAGGCGGACTACGGTTTCTACAGCCCTTACATCGGCTCTGCGATGGACATCGCGCGCATCCTCGACAGCTTCCGCACCGCGCAATATCAGTACATTCCCGCACTGGCTGTGCAGCAGGGCGATTCGCTCGCGCTGATGCTCAACACGCCGCCCTCTTTTCACAATCCCAAGTCCGTTCTCGTCACCTCGCTGCCCGCCGTCGAAGCCTCGCAGCCTCCGCCGCTCCATCCCGTCGACTCGAAGCAGAATTACTGCGCTGAGAAGAACTCGCTGGTGCTCGCTGTCGATGGCGCACCCCTGGTTTTCTCCACCGGCTACGCGCACGACATCACGCTGCGCCTGAAAACGAAGAGCGGCAAATACATCGATGAGCCCGTGAAGCCCGACGCCGAGCAGGGCGGCCTCGTCCTCGAAGCCAAGGACCTGAGCGCCACAGATTTTGGCAATACCATCGATGCCTCCCTTGACGGTTACTGGGGCTTCGAGAAATACAATGGCCCCGCGTTTCGTCTGGAGAACACCCATGCGCAGCACTGGGAGCTGGCTGCGGCGGATCGCGAAGCACTCATCGTCGGGCGCGACGACACCATCCATCTCTCCGCCGACGATGCCAGCTGTGTCGATACCATCCTCGTCAGGGATTCCGCCGGCAAAGAGCTGAAGACCGCATGGAAGCCGACCGGACCCGATGAGCTCGCCGTCACCGTGCCGCTTACCGAGACGCATCCCGGTGCGCTGCAGCTCGAAATTAAGGAATACGGCACTGTCACCGCGCAGACCCTGCCATTGCGCGCCTTCGCCGCCGCCGGCCATTTCGACAGCTTTACCCTCCACGCCGGCGATTCGGAGGGCGTCCTTAAAGGTAGCGGGCTCGAGGACGTCGCCAGCCTGACCTTGGACGGTGTCGAGTTCACGCCGGGGAAGATCGATTCCACCACGGGAAGCGACGATCTCCCCATGATCGCGAAAAACTCCGCGGCCGCGGAGAAGCTGCAGCAGGGCACCAGCGGCACCGCGGAAGTAGCCCTTGCCGACGGCCGTGTGCTCTCGGTCGATGCCGCTGTTGCCGCGCCGCGTCCTTCCGTGGAGCTGATCGGCAAAAGCGTCCAGCCCTCTGCGTCCACCGCCGACAGCAATATCCAGCTCGCCAATCAGGACGAGTTGCCGCAGGATGCAAGGCTGACCTTCTCTCTGCGCGCGCAGTCGCCGAAATCGTTCACCCGCACTGAGCAGATTGAGGTCGCGACGTCCGACGAGGCCTTCACCACCACGCTCAGCCTCTCGAACGGCGGCATGACCCTCGAAAACTCACAGGTCGCTCTCGCCACGCTCGATCCCGCCAAGGCCTTCGGCGAATCTGCCTTTGGGCCGCTCAAATTCCGTGTGGTGGCGAACGGTGCGCACGGAGACTGGCAGCCGCTGGCGACCCTCGTGCGTCTGCCGCTGCTCCAGACACTCAAGTGCCCCGCGGCGCCGGATCAGCAGTGCCGCCTCAGCGGCTCCAATCTCTTTCTCGTGGATTCGGTAGCCAGCGATCCTGCGTTCTCCAATCCCGTGCAGGTTCCTGACGGTTTCCCCGGCTACGCTCTGCCCGTCCCGCATCCGCAGGCCGGCGAGCTCTACGTAAAACTTCGCGACGATCCCACCGTTGTTAACCAGGTCACGCTGCAAACGGAAGAACTGCCGCCTCCGCCGGGTGAGAGCGCTGCGTTGCCTGCGCCGCGTCCGCCGTACAATCCGGCCGCTCCCGTTCCCGCTCCTGGCGCTCCTGCTGCTGGTGGCTCCAACCCGCCGAGCGCCGCGCCGGATTCATCGGCTTCGCCATCGACGACGGCCAAGCCTGCGAAGAAGACCATTCCGCCCTCCGGACAAACAACCTCGCCGCAGCCGCAGCCTCAGTCCGCGACCGCGCATAATGGCGCGGACCCGCCGCAGACGAGCGCTACTACAGCGCCACAGCCAGCGTCGACGAACTCACCCTCGACGACGGAATCTGCTCCGCCGCAACAGACTGCGCCGCAGTCAACGCCGCAAACCACGGCCAATGCTGCGCCGCAACGCTAATTCCTCTTAGCAGGCCGCTTCACGAGGCGGAGCATCGTCTCCACGTTGCGCCGGTCATCGTCCGGCTCGTCCACCGGCGTCTCTGCAATGAACGCGCAATGCGCAAAGCGCGCGTCGTTCAGCAGCCTGCGGAACGGCGCCAGCCCCATCGTTCCCTGGCCGATGTGCTCGTGCCGGTCCAGCTTCGAGCCGCGTGGCGCCTTTGCGTCGTTCATGTGCCAAACGCGCACCGTGGCAAGCCCGATGGTGTTCTCGATCAGTGCCAGCGTCTCTTCGTATCCCGCTGAGCTTACCACGTCGTACCCCGCCACATGACAGTGGCACGTGTCCAGGCATGAGCCCACCGGCACGATCCCGTGCAGCTTTGCGATCAGCTCCGCAACCTGTTCGAAACTCCCGCCCAGCGAGAACTCCGCGCCCGCCGTGTTCTCGATGAGCACGCGAAAGTCGCACTCGTCGAGCGCGATCCCATCCACGGCCCGCGCAATCGACTCTGCCGCGAGCGCCAGTCCCGCGTCGCGCGTCAATCCCTTCCACGATCCGGGATGCAGCACCAGAAACTCCGCGCCCAGCGCCAGCGCCCGCTCCACTTCGCCGCGAAACGCCACAATCGATTTCGCCCGCACCGCCTCAGACTGGCTGCACAGGTTCACCAGATAGCTTGTGTGGATCACCAGCGGCGCGCAGTTGTACTCCTGGCGCAGCTTTCTCATCTGCTCGCAATGCGACGCTTCCAGCCGTGCCGCCCGCCACATTCGCGGACTCGACGAAAAGATCTGAAAAGTATTCGCGCCAAGCTCATGCGCGCGTTCTGCTGCGCGAAAAACGCCGCCTGAAGTAGAAAGATGAATGCCGATACGCGGAGGAGTCACCAGGTTCAGTTTATGCGGACCGGGCACCCCTCAAAATCCACAAGCCCCCGCCGAACTTAGCGTTCCTCGCGGATTGCCGCGACCACGGCGGCGACCAGCCCACCCAAATCGTGCGGATCGGCCTCCGCCGCCGGCTCCCACCCATTTTCGCGGAGCGCTCGGCTCGTGATCGGCCCAATTGACACAGCGCGCATCGATCCTGGCGCAGCCATGCCCGCTTCGCGTAGCAGCGCCAGAAAATTCGTAACTGTCGACGAGCTTGTAAACGTCGCCGCATCCGGCGCTCGTCCGTCCTTTCCGAATATTGTACGAATCGCTGTTACAGAATCCGCCGGAACCACAGTGCGATACGCATCCACCACATCCACCTGCGCGTTCTTTGCCCGCAGCGCATCCGGAATCACATCCCGCGCCACCGCCGCTCGCGCCAGCAGAATCCGCTGACGGCGCACGCGGTCGCCCAGCGCCTCCACCAGCGACTCCGCCACATACTCCGGTGGCGTCACCGCTGGCTCCAATCCCAGCTCCCGCAGAGCCCTGGCGGTCGCCGAGCCAACCGCTGCGATGTTCAGCGTTGTAAAGCTCCCCGCGCCAATCCGCAGCGCCTGCATGCGCCCGCGCAACGCGTCGATTGCATTGGCGCTGGTCAAAATGAGCCACTGATACTGCGACAAATTCCCGAGCGCCCGATCCAGCGGCTCGTACGATTGCGGTGGAACAAT
>JASIAO010000328.1 GCA_030041955.1 Acidobacteriaceae bacterium
GCAGATGCGCGCCCGGCACTTGCGAGACCAGGGCGATGTCCCGCTCCACCAGCCGTGACTCCGCTTCGACGGGCATGCCGCGCAGCCCCAGCCGGAACGCCAGCGCTCCCGCGTTCATCGAGCATCCGCTCGTCAGCTGCGTGTCTTCCGCGTGCTGGATTACCGGCAATCCCACAGCAGCCGCAGCGCGCAGCGCCGCAAGCATGATGTTGTCGCCCAGGATCGGTTTGCCGTCGTCTGTGACTGCCACTGCGCCCGCATCCTTCAGGGCCGTATAGTCCGTCAGCGTCTCGCCCAGCGAGCCCCGCGTCGCCGCGCCGATCGGATAGACCTTCGCCGACGCGCCCCGCTCCGGGGCCAGCATCCAGCGTGTCGTCTCCGGCGTGTCGTTCACGGGGATCGTGTTCGGCATCGCGCACACGCTCGTGAATCCGCCCGCCGCGGCTGCCGCCGTCCCCGTCGCAATCGTCTCCTTGTAACCCTGCCCCGGCTCGCGCAGATGCACGTGGATATCCACAAGCCCCGGCGCAACCACCAGTCCTCTTGCGTCGAAGATTTCAGCTTCTTTAGCGCGAATCTGCCCCGGCTTCTCAATCGCCGCCACTTTTCCGTCGCGCAGCAGCATATCGTGCGGCGCGTCCACGCCGCTCGACGGATCCACCAAGCGCCCACCGCGAATGAGCAGAGGCCTCATCGCGGGCCGCCCTTCGCAGCGCCCAGCGCGCGCTCTACCAGCGCCATGCGCAGCGGAACTCCATTGGCAACCTGTTGTGCAATCGCCGACATCGTCCCGTCCGCCACTTCGCTGGTGATCTCCATTCCGCGAATGATCGGCCCCGGATGCATCACCAGAGCCTCCGGCGCATGCGCGGCCATCCGCTCCGCGTTCGCCTGATACCGGCTGCGATACTCATCCGCATCCAGCTCCAGCCCCGCCAGCCGCTCCGCCTGGATGCGCAGCATCATCACAATCTGCGACTGCCGCAGTGCCGCCTCAAAGTCTCGCTCAATCGAAATCCCCGGCCCCATCGCCGCCGCGGCATCCGGTAACAACTCCACCGGTCCGCACAGGATGACCTTTGCGCCGAGCCGCGGCAGCAGCATCGCGTTCGATCGGGCTACGCGGCTATGCAGAACATCTCCGCAGATTGTCAGCGTCACGCTGCGCAGGCACTTCTCGCTCACCGCGCTCGCACGCATCCCCAGGAAATGCAGTATTGTCCGCAGGTCCAGCAGTGCCTGCGACGGATGCTCGGCCATCCCGTCACCCGCGTTCAGCACCGGCAGCCCCGTCGCCCGCGCCAGCACGTACGGTCCGCCCGAATAGGGGCTGCGCAGAATGATGCACTCCGCGCCCAGCGCCTTCAGCGTGATGCCGGTGTCCTTGAGCGACTCGCCTTTCTCGATGCTCGATGAGAGCGAACTCACCAGCGTGGTGTCCGCGCCCAGCGCCTTCGCCGCCAGCTCGAACGAGGTTCGCGTCCGCGTGCTCGCCTCGTAGAACAGCAGTGCTACCCGCCGTTTCGCCAGCCGCTTCATCCGCCGCAGCGGATCTTCTTTTTCCAGCGCGTCGGCCGACTCGAGGATGCGCCGCACTTCGGCGACGGAGAAATCCTCAACCGAAATCGCCGACAGCGGATGAATGGGTTGTTGGAAAAAAGAGGGGCCGGAGACCTTTTGCGCCTTGCGAACTGTGGCCCTGGTCTGCGCCATCTCCTCGGATTCTTCTTGCTGCCCTGTGCCGCTTCTCTCTCCGCGCCGCACGCGTGTTGCTATACGCGCTCGACGAGCAGCACTTGCTCGTCGTCGTCTATTTCGCGCAGCTTCACTTCAATAATCTCCCGCTGCGACGTCGGCACCGAGCGCCCTACAAAGGTCGCTTCAATCGGCAGCTCGCGGTGTCCCCGATCGATGAGGACCAGTAACTGGACCCGCCGCGGCCGTCCGTGATCGAAGAGCGCGTCCAGCGCGGCGCGAATCGTTCGCCCCGTGTAAAGCACGTCGTCGATCAGGATCACGTCGCGCCCGTTCACGTCGAAGCCAAGCGATCCTGGCACCACCACCGGGCGCACGTCGCGCGTGGACAAATCGTCGCGATAAAAGCTGATATCCAGCACTCCCGTGTCCACTGGATGCTTCTCAATGCCGCCGATCAGCGCCGCCAGCCGCTCCGCGAGCGGCACGCCGCGCCGCTTGATGCCCACCAGGCCCAAGGTTTCCGCGCCGTTATTTTTCTCGATGATCTGATGCGCCAACCGGACCAGCGTCCGTTCGATCTCCGAGCCGGACATGATCCGGCCCTTTTCGCGCAGTTTGGGCATTTCGGCCGTTTCAAGCTCAGACATAGCGGTAAAGGCGATGATACGAGTCACAGCAGCCCACCGCAAGACCCCGATTTGCACCGATTCCTGCTTTGCGTTGTGAGCGTGCGTCCGGGAATCAGAGGCTTCGCTGGGCTCGCGTCCGCGCCGCGAGCAATCGCCCCGCGATCGCTCCGCCCACAGCCGCGAACAGCACCATCCCCAGCGACATTACCGCCGCGGTCATCAGCTGCATGGCGGCGTGGCCGTCCGGAGAGAGCATGAAGCTGGTTACAGTGTGCATGGCGTGGGTGAACTCTGGCGTCTGCGCGCCCTGCTGCGCGCTGGCCTTCATCCAGTAATCCGCGTCCATCTGCGTTGCCTGCTGAAAGAGCTGGTCGATCGCCTTGCCGTCGTGCAACAGATAGCGCACGATCACCATCCGCGTCGCATAGGTCGCGGTCGCCACCAGCGCGGACGCAATCCCCAGTATCGCGCCAACGCGCCAGCCGATTTTTCCGTCCGTGAATCCCGCGCTGCGCCGCCGATAGAGCGCGATCACTGCGAAGCCGCCCATCAGCACAAACAGCGAGTACATCTCCGTCAGCGCAGACAGCAGTCCAACGGGAATCGCCACCAGCAGCGCCGATGTGATCGCCACCCGCCATTGCACCAGGTGCGAGTCGCCCTGGAACCGGATCACCGGAACCTGCTGCGCGCCCGGCTCCGCCGCTTCCACCACAAACTGCGGCGCGCCGCAGTGCGGGCAAAACGTCTCGCCTTCTTTTACTGCATTGCCGCAGCGGTGGCACGTGGGGTCCATAATCTGACCCTATCGCAGCCGCGCCGTCCGCGCAACGAGCTTGTGGTTTCAGTCGCTGCCCTTACCCGAGCCGTCATCGCTCTGCGGCAGCTCCAGCTCCACCAACGAATACCGGGTGCCCTCGCCGCTGCTCTTCAGCACAAAGATGTGCTGGTGGCGTTTCGATCCCGCCCGCAGCGTGAAGCCGCTGTCATCGTCATTCAGGTCCACCCCGTTCACGTGGACCTGCTTGTGGTCCTCGTTGCACGTCAGCCCTTCGCTGGTCACGCTCGGCGTCCCCTCGGCCTTGTTGCCCTGGCAAGCAATCACGTCCCCGAAGCGGCCCATCGCGCCCTTATAAAACGCAATCACCTTCGTCTGCGGGTCCCGCGTCGTGTAAGTCACCACCTCGACGTGCAGTTGCCATTGCCCGAAGCCGAGACGCACGTCCGCAGACTTGTCGCCCTCGCTGTCCGTGGTCAGTTGCGCGCCCGGATACACCGGCAGTCCCAGGTCCGCGGCTGTGGTCTGGTCCGAACGCACATGGACCCCTCCGAAGGGCGTGTCCACCCGTACGTTCTTTTCCTGGCCGTTCTGGTCCTTGTCTACCTGGACGTGGCATCCGGTGGTGGCCAGCGCCAGAGCCAGCACGAACGCTCCCGCCAAACCCTGTAGTCTCATCGCATTGCCCCTTTGCAGGAACAATACGCCGATCATGCTTCTTTGGTTCCCGGCCCCATAAGAGCCATCTCCTCGCGTCCTCCACCGCATCCCTCCGGACAGTGAGCCTTCGGCAGAGCCGTTGGTTCCCTGCGAAGCTTTCGCGAGGCAACGCAGAATCAGCACCACGGCAGGGGCGCAGGTTTTCGCGATTTCCTCTGCTTGCCGCCGGCGTAGGAGAATCGCGCCAGCCGGGGGACCCTGCCGGCTTCA
>JASIAO010000329.1 GCA_030041955.1 Acidobacteriaceae bacterium
TGGTCCCGTTTAGCCCCTGCAGTACGGATTTCACTGCAAACAGCGCCTCAGTTCCGAAAAACCAGCGGAGCCCGATAAACTGCCGGTTCCCGAGGCTCAGCAGCCCCAGGCCCGCGGCGTAGAAGATCAGAGTCGAAAGATCGGAAATGAACAGCGTGTGGTTATTCATGGCCCGGAAAGGGTGCTGAGGGGAAGATGTGACTTTAGTATGCCCCACGATCTCGCCCAGACGCGGCTCCTCGTTGACTAGTGCGGAACCCCGCCGGCCATGCCAAAATGCCTGGACGCTCCCTGCGTCCTCCTGTAAACTGGTGAGAGTTGTCAGTTTGTTCATTCTAAGCAGGTTCATCATGCCCAAACTCAAGACGCATCGGGGCGCGGCCAAGCGCTTCAAAAAGACCGGCACGGGCAAATTCAAGCGCGGCCAGTCCAAAATGCGCCACATCCTCACGTCCAAGGAGACGAAAACCAAGCGCAAGCTGGCTCACAGCGTTCTGGTTTCCGACGCCGACCACGCGAAGGTGGCCCGCATGATCCCTTACGCCTGATCTTTCCGGGCCCGCAGCAATGGGGGCTCCCTCGGCGCAGCCGAGAGTGGATCAGGATTGCATAGCGTGTGAAGAGGTCGATTCCCGCCTCCAGCCGCTGAACCGTAACCCCAAGGAGAATTACGATGCCGCGTGTCAAACGTGGAACTAAACGCACCGATCGCCGCAAGAAAATCCTGAAAAGGGCCAGCGGCTACTTCCTCACCAAATCCAAGCTCTACCAGGCAGCGCAGGAAGCCGTCGAGCGCGGCCTCAAGTTCGCCTACAGCGGCCGCAAGGGCAAAAAGCGCCAGTACCGCTCGCTCTGGATCGTCCGCATCAACGCCGCGGCCAAAGCCAACGGGATCTCCTACTCGCAGCTCATTAACGGCCTGAAGAAGGCCGGCATCGAGCTCGATCGCAAGGTCCTTGCCGACATCGCCGTTCACGATGCGCCCGCTTTTGCGGCGCTCGTCACGCAGGCGAAATCCGCCATCGGCGCTGCCGCGGCGGCGTAACTCCGGTATCAACATCCCGGCACCGGCAGCCTTCGCGGCTGCCGCGGGCTCGCTGTACCCGCGAGCCGATTTACGTCACGAATGTAATGTTTATCCACCTCTTAACCCGGATTTGCAATGCCGGGAATGCTCTAAACTTGACGTTCCAGGGAAATCTCCCGCGACGGATTTCTGCTCGTGTCTGACTCGCCCTCCAAAGCGGCTCCCTCCGTCACCTACGCCGAAGCCGGTGTCGACATCGCCGCCGGTGATCGCGCCAAGCAGCGCATCAAGTACCTCGCGCAGCGTACCTTCACCCGCAATGTCCTTGGCGAAATTGGCGGCTTCGGCGGCCTCTACCGACTCGACGGCAAATATAAGGAGCCGGTCCTCGTCTCCTCCGCTGACGGCGTCGGCACCAAGCTTAAAGTGGCCTTCCAACTGGGCATCCACCACACAGTCGGCGCGGACCTGGTCAATCACTGCGTCAACGACATCGCCGTTCAGGGTGCCACGCCCCTGTTTTTCCTCGATTACCTCGCCACCGGACGCCTCGACGGCGACATCGCCGAAAAAATCGTCTCCGGCCTCTCCGACGCCTGCCGCGCCAACGGGTGCGCCCTCATCGGCGGCGAAACCGCGCAGATGCCCGGCTTCTACGAGAACGGCGACTACGATCTCGCCGGCTTCATCGTCGGCGTGGTCGAACGCGAGAAGCTCATCACCGGCGCCAAAATCCGCCCCGGCGACGTACTGCTCGGATTCCCCTCCACCGGCCTGCACACCAACGGCTACTCGCTGGCCCGCAAGCTCTTTTTCGAGGTCGCGAAGTACAAGCCGGAGCAGTACGTGAACGCACTGAAAGAGAAGGCCGGCGCCGCGCTGATGAAGACCCACCGCAGCTATCTCAGCGTCATCAAGCGGCTTACCGCCAGCGATTACGCCGTGGGCATGGCCCACATCACCGGCGGCGGCATCACTGAAAATCTCCCGCGCATCCTGCCCAAAACCGTCTCGGCCCACGTCGAGTTAGGCACCTGGCCGGTACTCCCCATCTTCGAGCACCTGCAACAGCTGGGCAACGTGGAGCAGGACGAGATGCTGCGCACCTTCAATATGGGCATCGGGCTCATCGCCGTCGTTCCCGCTGAGCGCTTCAAACGCTGCAAATCCATGCTGGATCGCACTGGCGAAAAATCGTACGTCATCGGCCGCATCGTCAAAGGCGATCGCCGCGTGATCTACGCGTGATCGCAGTTATTAGATCCGGGCCGCGACCAGCAACTAACAACTTGCCACGAGCAACTCTGGCACGAACATGCATAATCTTGGAATCTTAATCTCCGGACGCGGCTCCAACTTCGTCGCCATCGCTGACGCCATCGACGCCGGAAAAATTCCTGACACCACCATCGCCGTCGTGATTTCTAATCTTGCCGACGCGCCCGGCCTCGCGGCTGCTCGCCAGCGCGGCCTCAATGCCGTCGCCATTGAATCCCGCGGCCGCAAGCGCGCCGAGCACGACCAGGAAATCATCGCTGCCCTGCGCGAAAATCAGGTCGATCTGGTCTGTCTCGCCGGCTATATGCGCCTGCTCTCGCCCGGATTCATCCAGGCTTTCCCGCAGCGCATCCTCAACATCCATCCCTCGCTGCTTCCGGCCTTCCCCGGGCTCGACGCGCAGCTCCAGGCTGTCGAATACGGCGTGCAGATCGCCGGCTGCACTGTCCACTTTGTCGACGAGCAGCTCGACCACGGCGTCATCGTTCTGCAGCGCGCGCTTCCTGTTCTCGAGACTGACGACGCGCACACCCTGGCCGCGCGCATCATCGAGCAGGAGCACCTCGCCTACGCAGAGGCCATCGCCCGCGTCCTTTCCGGCCGCTATCAGATTGTGGGGAGACGCTTCCTGCCGAAATCCTAGGCGTCTTTGCGGTACAGCAGGTCGCGCATCGCGCGCCGCCGCGCCGCCAGCGCCTCAGGATCGTGCGCAAACTGGTCCGTCTTCGACACCGTTTGAGCCTCTTCCGGCTCGCTGCACGACGGACACCGGTTTGCAAATCCCGGCTTGTCGGGTTTCAGCTCGAACTCTTCTCCACAGATGCTGCAGGTTTTGATGGGAAATGCCATGGCTCA
>JASIAO010000330.1 GCA_030041955.1 Acidobacteriaceae bacterium
GTACCGCACGTCCTGCCCCAGCACATCCAGAAACGGCAGTCCCCGCGCCTCGCGCTGCTGCTCCCGCGCCTGCTGCATGCCGCCAAACTTCACCAGCGCTCGCCGCCGCGCCTCGTCGGGACTCATTCCGCTCCGCAGGTTCTCATCCACAGCCATCTCCAGATGCACCGCCATCTCCGCATCCAGTTCGCGATCCAGCGGCTCCTTATGAAAGAACGCGCTCACGCTCCGCAGGCTTTTCCCGAACCATCCGTCTTTCATGCACCCCCCTCACCGCGGCCCAGCCTCTGATCGCTCCTCACTGATCACTCGTTCCCCATACGAAGCACCCGCCCCATCACCGCGCTCAGCCGCTGCCAGTACGCCGCGTCCTCCGTCAACTGCTTCCGCCCGCGCTGCGTAATCCGGTAAAACTTCGCCTTGCGATTGTTCTCCGACGTTCCCCACTCCGCATCGATCCATCCGCGCTGCTGCAGCCGCACCAGCGATGCGTAAATCGTTCCCTGATTCAGCAACACTTCGTTTCCACTCACCTGCTCGATGCGCCGCGCGATCCCATAGCCATGCTGTTCTCCCATGGCCGCCAGCGTCTGCAGCACCATCAGGTCCAGCGTTCCCTGCAGCAAATCCAGCTTTGCATCCGCCATTTCCATCTCCTGTGCGATGACCACAGCAGTATGTCACAATACCTGTGGCATTGCCACAGGAGAGGATAACCCCTTTAAGCACGCCTTTGGCCTGAGTGGGGTTCCACGAAACAAATCCGAACACTCCCCGGCCCCGCCCCGTCTTAGGGGATGAGCGCTGAGGAGCCCGCCGGTTGCGACCAGAGGAGGAAGCCGAGTTCGCAGGTCTGGTCGAGCGCCAGTGGCGCTTCGCGTACAAGGTGGCGTGGGCCGTGCTGCGCAACGCGCAGGATGCGGAAGACGCCGCCCAGGAGGCATTTCTGAAGTTGTTTCGCGCCAAAGCGTGGCGGGGATTGCGCGACGAACGCGCCTTTGTCGCGCGAGCAGTCTGGCGCACCGCCGTGGATCTCTCCTCGTCGAGGCATGCGCGTCCGCGTCACCACGCGGATCCCCACGCCGAACTCGATCGGCTCGCCGACCGCGCGCTGGGCCCGGAGGAGCTGGTCGCCGCCGCCGACTGGGAGGCCGCGATCCATCGGCTCATCGACAGCCTGCCGGAGGAACTGCGTCAGCCCCTCGCGCTTTCCGCGGAAATGAATTCCCGCGAGATTGCCGGCGCCATAGGGATTCCTGAAGGCACGGTGCGAACCCGGCTCATGCGCGCCCGGCTGATGCTGCGCGAAAAAATTGATGCGATGGAGGAGCGGCAGCATGCGCAACGATGACCTGGTAGCCGAACGCATCGACGCAGCCCTGCGCAGCTACGCCGCGCCGCCCGAAGGCATCGACCCGCGCACGGCAGCGGCAACCATCTTCGCACGCGCCCGCCGCTCCAAAACTCGCCACGCCTGGCTGCTCTGGCGCTGGGCCATTCCCGCGCTCGCATGTCTCCTCGCGCTGGCTATCGGAACAGCCTGGCTCCTGCGCCGTCCGGCTGCTCCTCAGATCGCGAGCATCGTGCCCGCACCGCCGCCGGCGCCAACTCTGCCCGTGATCACACCGTCGTCTGTCAGCAGCGCGCCCGTTCACGCCACCGGGAGGCGGCCAACGCGGATCGCATCTGTGAAAGAACCGCCACTGCCGAAGCTCGACGTCTTCCCCACGCCCGCACCGCTCACCGCGCAGGAACAGGCGCTTCTCGTCTTCCTCCGCACCGCGCCTCCCGCGGTCACCCAGGCCGTAATCGACGAGCAGCGCGGCCCGGACCAGCCCATCGCGAACACCGCCACGCCGATTCAGCCGCCGGAGACTTCCGGCATCTCCAAAACCGACAAAGAAGGACCCTGAAAGGAAAATCGATGAAACGATCCGTCATTCTCGCCACCGCCCTGCTGCTCTTCGCCGCTCCTCTATGCCTGTGCGCTCAAAACGCACCCCAGGAGTCGGCGCCCGCTTCCACGACACAGCACTTCTATCACCTCAAATTCATCGTCGAGGAGCTCAGCGATACCGGCACGGTCACCAACACTCGCACCTATCAAACCACCGTCAGCACAGGTCCGAACGATCCCTCTCAGATCATCAAAACCGGCTCCAGGGTACCTATCGTTACCGGGAGCTACTCGGGATCGGGCTCCCCCCTGCCGAACACGCAGTTTCAGTACATCGACCTCGGGGTCAGTATCCAGGTTCAGCATGTGGCGGAAATCGGCGACGCGCTCAAATTCAATCTCAGGACTGACGTCAGCAGCATGGCCAAATACTCTGAGATTGCAGGCGTGAATGAGCCCGTCATCCGCCAGAACACCTGGTCCTCCGACGTCCTTGTCCCCATCGGCAAGCCATCGGTCGTTTTCTCCTCCGACGACCTCGACACCAAAGGCAAAATGCAGGTCGAAGTAACCGCCACCCCAGTCGAGTAGGTCGAAGCTTAAGCGGGTGCCCCATTCAAGCCCGCCGTTGGCTTGAGTGGGGTCTGGCCCGCTTGGTTTTCAGAAGGGTGTCTGTCCACCAGACTCTCAGCGCAAGGTTTTCACATCCCCTCAACCGGAACCGCCCCGCAAATTGCTATCCTGAAACTGCTATGCCCTCCAAAAAAGACCTCCTTTCCAATCCCATCCGCCACATCGACATCCGGCAGCACAACGTCGTCGCTCTGGTCGACGCCATGCAGTCCATGGCTTACAGCTCCCGTGACCTCGCCCGGGCGGCCTCCATCTACGAGCGCATGCTCCGCGATCAGGATTGCGGCATCATCCTCTGTCTCGCCGGCTCCCTCATCTCCGCCGGACTTAAGCAGATCTTCATCGACCTCATTCGCAACAATATGGTCGACGCCGTCGTCTCCACTGGCGCCAACATCGTCGATCAGGACTTCTTCGAGGCCCTCGGCTTTAAACACTACATCGCCGACGACCTCTTCAAGTCCGGCACCCAGGACGGCGTCCTCCGCGAGCTGATGATCGACCGCATCTACGACACCCTCATCGACGAGGAAGAGCTTCGCCTCTGCGACGAAACCACCGAGAAGGTCGCCGACTCGCTCCCGCCGCGCCCGCACAGCTCCCGCGAGTTCATCCGCGCCATGGGTGCCTGGCTCGAAGCCAACGGCAAAACTCCCGAAAACGGCGGTGCCGACTCCATTGTGCTGGCCGCGTACCAGAAGGACGTGCCCATCTTCTGCCCCGCATTCAGCGACTGCTCGGCGGGCTTTGGCCTCGTCGCCCACCAGCACAAGCGCGGGGATAAGCCGAAAGTTTCCATGGATTCCGCGAAGGATTTCTACGAGCTGACCCAGCTCAAAATCGCCAACCCCACGACCGGTTTGCTGATGATCGGCGGCGGCGTTCCCAAGAACTTCGCCCAGGACATCGTCGTTGCCGCCGATATCCTCGGCAACGAAGCGCCCATGCACAAATACGCCATTCAGATCACCGTGGCCGACGTCCGCGACGGTGCGCTCTCTTCCAGCACCCTTAAGGAAGCCAGCTCCTGGGGCAAGGTCGACACTACCTTCGAGCAGATGGTGTACAGCGAGGCGACCCTGGCCCTGCCGCTGATCGCCGGCTACGCCTGGCACAAGCAGGCCGCGGCCGCCCGCCAGGGACGCCGCTGGAGCCGCATCCTCGAGCCGGTTACCGCCTGATCCTCCCGCAGCCGCGGGCAGTCTTCGCAACTCCGCCCTCGGCCCTACCCTTCACTCTTCCGCCACTCCTCCCGGTTCCGCTTCCATTTCTCTGTTCATCGCTGTACCCTGTCTGCTCCATAATTGGATGTGAGCGCTCGTGCGCTCACACCGAACCGAGGCTTTGAATCCGCTCAGTCATTCCCGGCCCGCTACGGCGGCATTTGCTGTTGCTCTCGGCTTCTGCCTCGCGGGCGCCGTTGTGCTCGCTCGCTTCGACCTCGGAGTGCCCTGGGTTTTTTGGTTCGCCACTTTCTGGACCATCTCTCAGGCCATCCTCATCGGCGTGGCTCTCGCCAGTCACCGTGCTTCGCTGCGTCAGAGCCAGGCCGAGCGCCAGTTGCAGCGCGTCGCCCGCCTGCACCGCAGCATCCTCGACTCCGCCGGCCCGGTCATGATTGCCTGCGATCTCGCCGGCCACATCAGCCTCTTCAATCCCGCCGCCGAGCGTATGCTTGGCTACCGCGCTTCCGAAGTTCTTGGCAAGCTCACCGCCGCCGACCTGTTCCCTGAATCCGAAATGGCCCGCGTCGGCGAGCAGCTCGGCGCTTCCATGACCGGCTCCCGCACCGAAGCCGAGGTCCCATGGAACACCGCCGACTTCCTCCTTCCTTATGTTCGCTACGTGGCCAGCTTCCCCGCCAGCCGCGTCCGCGGATTCGAAATGCGCTATCGCCGGCGCGACGGCAGCACCTTCCCGGCCATGGTTTATCTCTCCGCGGTCCGTTCCTCCGCCGGCTCCATCGAAGGTCTGGTTTCGGTCGCCGTAGACCTCAGCGCCACGCGCCGCGCCGAGCACGCCCTCCGCGAAAGCGAGGAGCGCTACCGCGACCTCTTTGAAAACTCCGCGGAGATGATCGCCACGCTCAGCCCGCGCGGCCGCTATCTCTATGTCAATCCTGCCTGGCAGGCGCTCTTTGGCATGGACACCACGCAGTTCGAGACCCTGATTGGCTTCGAATCCGCGTTCCCGCCGGAAGTCCAGGCCGAAGCCGCCGCGCTCTTCCATCGCGCTCTCCACGGCGTTCGCGTCGAGCGCCATCCGCTCCGCCTGCAGAACGCCTCCGGGGAAATCGTCGAGGTCGAAGCCAGCCTCAGTTGCCGCCGCGAAGAGTCCGGCCCCGTCTCCGTCCGCTGCACCTTCCGCGACGTTACCCAGCAGAACCGCCGCGAGCGCCGTCTGCGCATTCAGCTCATCGTCAGCCAGATCATCGCCGAAACCACCTCCATGGACGAGGGCCTGACCCGCGTCCTCGAGTCCCTCTGCACCACCTTCTCCTGCGAGTTCGGCGCCCTCTGGATCGTCGATGATGCCCAGCACGTCGTCCGCCCCCGACTCTCCTGGCACGCTCGCGGCCGCTCCAGCGAGGATTTCCTGCGCGAAACCCAGGCCCAGGTCTTCACGCGCGGCGAAGAGCTTCCCGGCATGGTCTGGTCCCTCGGCAAGCCCTGCTGGATAGCCGACGTCCGCCAGGATCCCTCCTTCGTCCGCCGCGTCTCTGCCCGTCTCAACGGATTCATCTCCGGCTGGGGCGTGCCTGTGCGCGTCGGCAATCAGGTCATCGCGGTCGTCGAGTGTTACTCGCGCCAGCCTGCCCGCGAAGATCCAGAGTTGCTCGCCACCGTCGAGACGGTCTGCGGATCGCTCGGCCAGTTCATGGCCCGCGCCGGCCAGGAAGCTCGCGTTCGCGAGCTCGACCGCCAGAAGGCCTTCATCCTCAACTCCGTCGCCGACGGCATCTTCGGCGTCGACTCCGCCGGCCGAATCGACTTCGTCAATCCCGCCGCCGCGCGCATGGTCGATCGCCCCGAATCGGAGCTCATCGGGCGCAATGTGCATGACATCCTGCATCCCACCGCCTCAGGCCACGGCTGCGAGGGCGCCTGCTCCATGCGCCGCGCCATCGATACCGGCGAAACCGCCTCCGGCCAGGAAGTCTATTACCGCGGCGACGGCCATGGCTTCCCCGTCGAGTTCGCCCTCATGCCCATGGTCGAGGAAGGCGCCTCCGTGGGCAGCGTGCTCAGCTTCCGCGATATCAGCCAGCGCTACGCCCTCGACCGCATGAAGGACGAGTTCATCTCCACCGTCAGCCACGAGCTCCGCACCCCGCTCACCTCCATCCGCGGCGCGCTCGGCCTGCTTTCCGCCGGAATGCTCGGCGAAGTCAGCGAGAAAGCCTCCAGCCTGCTGCGCATCGCCGTCGCCAACTCCGAGCGTCTCGTCCGCCTCATCAACGACATCCTCGATCTCGAGCGCATGCAGTCCGGCCGCGCGCCGCTGGCCTTCCGCCTGGTGGTCCTCGAAGAAGTCGTGCGCCAGGCCATGGAGACGATGCAGCCCATGGCCGATTCCAGCGACGTGCGCCTCACCTGCGACTGCGCCCCGCTCGCCCTCGAGATCGATGCCGACCGCATCCTCCAGGTCGTAACCAACCTCCTCTCCAACGCCATCAAGTTTTCACCGCGCCACTCTCTCGTCCGTATCACCGTGCAGCGTGTCGACGGCGGAGCCGTACTCAGCGTCATCGACGAGGGCCGCGGCATTCCTTCCGACAAGCTCGAAAGCATCTTCGACCGCTTCCAGCAGGTCGACGCCTCCGATTCCCGGCAGAAGGGCGGCACAGGGCTTGGGCTCGCCATTTGCCGCACCATCGCTCAACAGCACGGTGGCCGCGTCTGGGCCGAGCAGAACAGAGATCACGGCGCGATCTTCCGTCTCTTCCTCCCCGATCGCGCTTCCATCACTCCAGCCGGCGCTGAGGAGGCATTTGCCGGTCATTCATAATGAATGCCAGGGAGTCCATTGTGCCCCCACGCCGCATTCTCATCATCGACGACGAAGACGATATCCGCACCATCGCGGCTCTCAGCCTCGAAACCGTCGCCGGCTGGGAGGTCCTGACCGCCAGCTCCGGCGTTGCCGGCATCGCCCGGGCGGTTGAGACACAGCCCGACGCTATCCTCCTCGACGTCATGATGCCCGCTATGGACGGCCCTACAACATTCAGGGAACTCCGCTCCATCCCCGCCGTCGCACACATCCCTGTCATCCTGCTCACCGCCAAAGTCCAGGCCGCCGACCAGAAACGCTTCTCCGATCTCGGCGTCGCCAGCGTGATGTTCAAGCCATTCGATCCGCTCACTTTGGCCGGCGATATCGCCCGCGCCCTCGGCTGGCACGAAGCATGAGCGATCCGGTCTCGATCGTCGCCGCCCGCCTCGCGGAGCTGTGGCGTTCCAGCCGCCCCACCGTGCTCGAGCGCGTCGCCATCCTGCACGATGCGCGTGAAGCGCTCGCCACCGACCCCGCAAACAGCGACGCCCGCGCGCGCGGCCGCGAAGCCGCGCACAAATTATCCGGAATCCTTGGTGTTTTCGGCCTTCCCCGCGGCAGCGAGATCGCCTCCGGGATCGAAGCGCTTCTCAGCACTGAAGCGCCAATCTCGCCGGATCAGCTCTCTTCCCTCAGCTCCCAGGTCGCCGACCTCGATGCCGTCATCGCTTCGAAACCCGCCGGCTGAACCCGCACGTCCAGCCCAGAGCGCACCGATCCCCGGAACAACGGCCTATGCAGCGGGTAGGGCGACCCTATGGAGCCTGTCTGCCCTCCCGCTGCTTCTCTCCAGGCAGTGGCTTCGGAATGCCGAGGCGGAAGCGCTTTCCGAACCACTTCAGCTCACTGCTGGAAGATCCGCATCGCCGGCGGCGTTGCCGTCTGGTCCACGCACACAAATCGCGTGGAGTTGATCACCGCGCAGCTCCAGCCCGCGGGACTCGGCGCCAGGAACGTGCCCGTCCCGGTTGCCGTGGTGTCCCACGCGTAGGTTGCGCTCAAGCTCTGGTCGAAGTTGAAAACCCCCTCTCCGCCAGCGGTCAACTGGCCCAGCAGGGAGCCGTCACTGCCCACGGTCAGCTCGCCGTTCTGGTCCAGAGCGCTGATTTCCAGCGGCGCTCTTTCCGTCA
>JASIAO010000331.1 GCA_030041955.1 Acidobacteriaceae bacterium
GAACGCGGCTCGCGCCCTCTGCACCTCATCGTCCTGGGCGAGGGCCGCGAGCAGGCTGCACTGGAGACACAGGCGCGCGCCGCCGGAGTGCGCGTCCACTTTGCCGGATTTCAGAAGGAGTGCGCGCTCTGGATGCGCCTGCTCGACTGCATGGTGCTGCCTTCACTGACCGAGGGGACGCCAAACGCCGTGCTCGAAGCTCTGTGTCTCGGGATTCCAGTGATCGCCACGGCCGTTGGCGGCGTACCCGACCTGATCGCGCACGAATCCAGCGGACTGCTCGTTCCGCCTGGCGATCCGGCCGCGCTGGCCACGGCCATGTCTCGGTTGCTCCACGAGCCGCGGCTTGCCGACCAGCTCACCGCGGGCGCTGCAGCCGTCCGCGAAAAATATTCTCCGCAGCACCAGCGCCAGACGTGGCTGGCTCTCTACGAAACGGTTCTCGCCGATCACGCCGTGCGCTTCCGCACTCCGGCTACAGCGACCGGCGAATCTCTCCCCGCCGCGCTCCATTTGCCTTGAGCTGCCTTACGTCGCGCTTCTGCGCCGTACCGCAAGGAAAAACGGCAGAGACGCCAGTCCCGCTGCCATGCAAAAAGCGACCGCCGCGCGCACCGAGACGTCGTAGAGGAAGCCGATGGCCGCGCTGCCTGCAAACCAGAAAATTCCATACGCCGCGGTAAACAGCCCGTATGCAGAAGGCCGCCGCTCCGGCGGCACCATGGCCGCAACCGCCGCCGGGATGATCGACTCGTGCACGCCCATTCCCAGTCCCCAAAGCGCCGCGCCGGCGAGCGCCATGTCGAATCCGCCCAGAAACACCAGCGGCGCAGAAGCAATCGAGATGAACGTGAGCGGGATCAGCACCGTCACGCCAAAGCGGTCGAAGAGCCTCCCGAACAGCAGCGAGCCCGCGCCGCTGGTGGCCATCGCCATAGAATAGAAAATGGGAATCCACAGCGCTGGCGCGATCCCATGCTTCTGCAGGTGGAACGCGATCAGCGAATAGTCCGCGAATCCCGCCGCGACCAGCCCCGCGCCCACCAGGTAAATCCAGAACGAACGCCCGAGCCCGGCCGCATGAATGGCCGGCGTGTGCGCCTCCAGATCCTCGGGCCGCGGATAAAGGAATCGCGTCGCGACGATCAGCGCTGCCGTGATAACCGCCGGAATCAGCAGCGAGGCGAAGGCGATCCGATATTCTCCCCGATGCGCGAGGATCAGCGCCAGCACCAGCGGCCCGATCAGCGCGCCTGCCTGGTCCAGCGCCTCGTGCAGGCCGAACGCCCAGCCGATGCCCATCTCTTTGCCGGCGTGAGAGAGCATGACGTCGCGCGGCGGATTGCGGATGGCCTTGCCGACGCGCTCCAGCACGATGAGCACGGCGGCCGCGGGCCAGCTCCCGGCGAGCGCCAGGGCGGGGACGGCGGCCATCTGGACGAAGTAGCCGAGGATGGTGATGGGCCAGAACTGGCGGGTGCGCTCGCTGAGCTTGCCGGAGAAGTAGCGCAGGCCGTAGCCGAGCAGCTCGCCCAGACCGGCAACGACGCCCACCACGGCACCGGTGGCGCCGAGGGTCGCGAGGAACGGCCCGGTGATGCTGCGCGAGCCTTCGTAGACGAAGTCCGCGAAGAAGCTGACCACACCGATCATCAGCACGAAGCGCAGGGCGGCGCTGCCGGCGGCGCTGCGGCGAGTCGATTCGCTGTTTTGCTCCAATTGCCGTTTCTCCTTCGATGTGCGATGCGGACCTCGGTTCGCGGCATCAATAGCAGGCGGTTCTGGTCCCCTACGCCTCGATTGAGCTCTACTGCGGGCAGCCTGAACCGGTTATGCTTCGTCCCGGAGATCAACTGCTAGAATGGCTGGCACCGAGCCATGAGGGCACTCCCAATCTTCCTCTCTCTAGCGGCCGTAATCGGCGGCATCGTCATATTCGTCGGCCTCGGCGTAGGGTACTTCATCGGGTATTACGTGGCCACATGGATAGACGCCCTGCTTGGAATTGCGCTGATCGCAGGGGGCCTCACCTACCTCTGGAAGCTCAGTGGCTTCCGAGGATTGTCTCCAAAGTAGACGAATGAATAGGGGCGAGCACTCTGCGAAATTTGCCAACTTGGCAAATTTGGAGTGCAGCACTGGTTTCAGACGAGGCGCAGATTGTTGTTGTGGGGCGCGCAGTTCTATTGCGCAGTTTCTATTGCACAGTTCTTTATCTTGCTGTTCAGCGATGCAAAATTAAAGGGCAGTCTTTATCGTGCAATTCTTGATCTTGCAAATCCAGCGATGCAAAACTAAAGCGCAGTTTTTGGTTGCAGATCTTCCGCAATTCTGCGTACACTAAGGTTTGTCAACAGTTGAATGCGGCGCGGTATAGCGTCACCGTATCGACGTGTTGAAGCTGGCAGTGACCACGCGGCGAGGTTTTGCGCGAAGCGCGTTGTCCAACCAGTAATATAATCAGTGATTTGCCGAGGAATGCCGGGAGACTATGCGCTTCTGGCTGTTTTCGGGGAACCCCGGCTGGACTCGAACCAGCGGCCTCCGCCTCAGATGGCCTGCCCGACCCTCTCGGTTGAGCGATTGGAACGGTTGGCCGACGGTGCTCTATCCTTCTGAGCTACGGGGCTGAACCCTGCAATCATATGACCACGACCGCCCCCTTACCGCAAGGGGTAATATCTATTTTCCGCCCCAAAGTGGTACTTCGGTAATGCTTTCAGGCTTGATCCTACCTGGTCAGTTTCTCGCCGGGACTTTTCCATTTGCCCGAAGCTCCCCTACCCGAAAGCTTTCTTTAGGCTGAGCCCAGCGATTTGGCTACCTCCGGCGTAGTCGCCTCGCGCGCACGCGGGGCTAGACCGTCACGCCGCTTCGCGGCATAAATCGGGCTGGCGCGGCTAAAAGCCAAGAACTGCCAAGAGACGAGAAACGGGGTCTAGAGGGGATTCACTGCCAAATAATCTGATCGCGTGACAGCGAGCGTACAGATTATGTAGTCTAAAGCGCACCGTTAAGGTCTCCCGCCCGGCGTTCCCCGATTTCCCAGAGTCGCGCCCGGTCTGGACCTGCGGAAATCCAGGAGGGAAACTCATGAAACATTCGATGAAGACCATTATGGTGGCCGCGGCTGTTTCCGGGCTCTTCAGCGGCGTGACGGCTGTGCATGCGGCCTCGATCA
>JASIAO010000037.1 GCA_030041955.1 Acidobacteriaceae bacterium
CGCCCGTTCGACTCTGTCGCTGAGGCGATCTCGCTCAGGGCAAGCTATGGCCGCGGCAAGGGTGGGGTGTCCGGCGAGGAGGAGATTAGAAATGCGGGTCCATTCGACTCGCGGCTGAACTTTTTGTCGCGCCAGAAACGGGCGCGACGAATTCGGAAGGCTCGCTCAGGATGACAGATCTTTCATAAGATCAGACGTTTCGTTCCTGATTAATACGTCGAGACAGCCGGGCTGGCGATCAGCGGGTGGCTTCGCTGGGGACGGGTTCGGAAGCGATGCGGCTTTGCGCGGACTGGGCGGCTTTCCTGGCTTTGGCGGCTCGGCGCTTTTTGACCTCGCGGGTAGCCACCAGGAACATGGCAGCAAAGGTGAGGGTGGTGAGGATGATGGCAGTCGGCCAGTGGAGTTCTCCCATATCTCCATAGAGCAGGGCGAGACCGGCGAAGACGAAGAACAGGTGCGCGCAAAAGACCTGGAGCGAGGCCTTGCCCATGGTGAGGAAGGGCTCGCGGTGGATGAGGAGGACGACCCATCGGCGGAGCCAGTAGAAAAAGATGGTAAAGGCGACCAGATTGACGACGCGCAGGGGGCCGAGCTGCCACTTGTCGACGAGGAGTCCCATGGCCGGCCAGTTGAGATGGGGGCCGAACCATCCGAAACGAACTCCGAGGAAGAAGAGGCAGATGGGGCCGCTGACGGCGATGGCCCAGCGGGGAGCACGGGCGAGGGGGACATCGCCGCGGGCGGAGGCGGCGCCCATCCAGAGGCCGACGACCCAGACGGCCTGCCAGGCGAACATGTTGAAGGCGCCGGTTTCCTGCAGGGGAATGTGGAGCCGGGTGATGTGGTTGACGGCGTGGTCGAAGGCGTCCTTGAGGCCGAACTGGGCGGCGAGCCAGAGGCCGAGGCTGACGGCGAGGACAGTTCTCCAGCGGAAGCGCTGGGCGGCGGAGAGCATGAGCGGGGTGAGGAAAAGGAAGGTGATGTAGAGCGGGAGGATATCGAAGAGGGGCGGGCAGTAGAGGAGCAACACGGAACCGACGATGGCGGTGCCGGGGTGGGCGAGATAGAAGTCGAGCAGGTTGGTGAGCGCGGCGCGATGGGTGTGTACGGCGTAGGCGGCGAGGATAGTGAAGGCAAAGGCCAGGAGCGCAAGGTGGTAGGCATACAGCCTGAAGGAGCGACGCCAGAGATGCCTGCGGACGTGGCTCTGGTCGAGCTGATGCTCGCGCGAATAGATGCGGCCGACGAGGAGCGCGGAAAGAAAGACGAAGCCCTCGGCGGCGGAGACGAAGCCGAAGGGCTGAGCAGCCATATTGCTGAAATGGGTGGGCAGATGGACGAGGATCATCCACGCGAGGAAAAGTCCCCGGAGTGCATCGAGTTCGGGACGGCGTTCCAGTTTGGGGAAGTGCATGACAGAAAAGACGCCCCCTCTCGCCGTGCCGCGGGCGTCAATTCAGTTAGACGCGAGCCTGCGTGGCGGGTTGCGGGGAGCAGAACGGCCAAAGTCAGTAAGCCGGGATGCCGGTGACGCTCTGGCCGAGGATCAGGGTGTGGATGTCGTGGGTGCCCTCGTAGGTTTTGACGGACTCGAGGTTCATCATGTGGCGCATGACGGGGTAATCGTCGGTGATGCCGTTGGCGCCGAGGATGTCGCGGGAGAGACGCGCGCACTCCAGAGCCATCCAGACGTTGTTGCGCTTGGCCATGGAGATGTGCTGGTGCTCGGCCTTGCCTTCGTCCTTGAGCCGGCCGACCTGCAGGACGAGGAGCTGGGCCTTGGTGATCTCAGAAATCATCCAGGCGAGCTTTTCCTGCACAAGCTGATGGCTGGCGATGGGCTTGTCGTGGAACTGCTTGCGCATGAGGGAATACTGGAGGGCGGTGTCGTAACAGGACATGGCCGCGCCGATGGCGCCCCAGGCGATGCCGTAGCGGGCCTGATTCAGACACATGAGAGGGGATTTGAGGCCGTCGGAGCCGGGCATCAGGCTGGAGGCGGGGACGCGGACATCCTGCAGGGAGAGGCCGGAGGTGACGGAAGCGCGCAGCGACCACTTGCCGTGAATGTCGTAGGCGGTGAAGCCGGGGCGATCGGTTTCGACGAGGAAGCCGCGGACGCGGCCGTCTTCATGCTGTGGGTCGCCGTAGACGCGGGCCCACACGACGGCGACATCGGAGATGGTGCCGGTGGTGATCCAGAGCTTTTCGCCGTTGAGGATGTACTCGTCGCCGGATTTTTGTGCGCGGGTGCGCATGCCCCCCGGGTTGGATCCGAAGTCAGGCTCGGTGAGGCCGAAACAGCCGAGCTTTTCGCCGGTAGCGAGCTTCGGGAGCCAGTAGTCCTTTTGCGCGTCGGAGCCGAAGGCGTTGATCGGGTACATGACCAGCGCGGACTGGACGCTGACGAAGCTGCGCACGCCGGAGTCGCCGCGCTCGAATTCCTGCATGACGAGGCCGTACTCGACGTTGTTCATGCCGGCGCAGCCGTAGCCCTGGATGGTGGCGCCGAAGAAACCGAGCTGACCCATCTGCGGGACGAGCTCGCGGGGAAAGCGGCCCTCGCGGTTGCATTCCTCGATGATAGGAATGAGGTTGTCCTCGATGAACTGACGGGCGGTGTCGCGGGTGAGGCGCTCGTCGTCGTTAAGCAGGCGGTCAAAACCGATAAAATCCACACCTTTAAAAGGAAAGGGCATAATAGAGTCTCGCTGACAAAGGGACATGATACCCCCTCTGGCGCAGCGAGGAAACATTACGGCCGAATGGCGGCGATCAGGAACGTGATGCGGGTTGTTGACGGGATGGTAAAGCTCAGCCTCGTGGAGCGGGAAGCACAGCGCAATTCGGGCGAATCACGTACAGTGGAAGTGAGGACCTCTCATGGCTGGCGATCAGCAACTCACCTGTAGCGACTGCGGTCAGGAATTCACCTTTACGAGCGAAGACCAGGCGTTCTTTCAGGAGCGCGGGTATAGCGCGCCCAAACGCTGTAAACCGTGCCGCCAGGCGAAGAAGAATGAGCAGGCCGGCGGAGGAGGAGGCGGCTACCAGCGCAGCGAATCGCGCGGGACGCCGGTGATCTGCTCCGGGTGCGGCCAGCAGACGACCGTGCCTTTTGAGCCGCGGGGCGACCGGCCGGTGTACTGCCGGGACTGCTACCAGGCGCAAAAGGGCGGCGCGGGCGGCGGACGCGGCGCGAGCCGCGGACGCGGACGCTACTGAGCTAATTCCCATCGACTGCGGAAACGCGAGGGCCAACGTGGCCCTCGTCGCATCTGTGCGCCTGAAATCGGGCGA
>JASIAO010000332.1 GCA_030041955.1 Acidobacteriaceae bacterium
GCTGTTGTAGGAGACGAAGAAGCCCAGGTTTTCGTCCTGGATCAGGTGCAGATCGCTGTGGAACCACTGCGTGTCGCCACCGTGCCCGATGATGCGGTGACCATTCCGGGTTTCCTCGTAGAATCCGAGCGCCATGTGAGGCAGGGAGGGGTCAGCGGCAAACTGCGGCGAGTGCATCAGCGCGACGGTGGCGGGACTGAGAATGCTGACGCCGTTGTATTCGCCCTGCTGCAAATGCGCAATGATGAAATGCGCGATGTCGTTGGCCGAGGTGGCGGAGCTGCCTGCCGGCTCGGCCGCAATCGTCTCGTAGGGCTTGGGGGGATTGGTGGCCAGGGCGTATCCCAGGGACATGAAGGGCTGCAGGGAGGCGGGCAGCGGCTGCACGAAGGTGGTGTGCAGCATGTCCAGAGGCTCAAAGATGTTCTTCTCCACGTAATCGTCGAAGGGCATGCCGGAGACGCGCTGCACGATGTATCCGGCCAGGGTAGCGCCATAGTTGGAGTAAGCCGGAATTGTGCCCGGCGGATAGACGCGCGCCGGCATGTGGGTGACCAGATATTGGCGCAGCGGCATCGGCTTCGGCTCGTTGTCGATCAGATCTTTGATCGACTCCTCGAAGCCGGGGGTATGCGTCATCAGGTTCCACATGGTGATCGGCTGCGGGTAGGTCGCCGGAATTTTGAAATCGAGATATTGGTTGATGTCGGCATGCAGGTCGATTTTGCCGGCCTGCACCAGCTGCATCACGGCTGTCCAGGTAAAGAGCTTGGAAATGGAACCCGGGCGAAAGAGAGTGTCCGGAGTCACCGGAGATTTCTTCGCCACGTCGGCATAGCCATAGCCATGCGCATAGAGAACCTTGCCGTCTTTGACCACCATGACCACGGCGCCCGCGATATTCTCGCGCTTCAGCTCGAAGGGAACGATGCCGTCAAGGAAGGGACCGAGATCCTCGGGGGTGAGAGCCGCCGGGGCTCCAGCGGTTGGCTGCGGCATGGCCTGGGCTTTCTCCGCGAGCCGCTGCGTGTGCGCGTTGGGCACCTGGCCCTGCATTTGTCCAGGGGTGACGATTGCGGCCAGCGCTGCGAGCCAGAGACATGCAGAGAACATCCGAGTTCGGTTCAAGAACAGGTCCTTCCTTTCCCAGCTTCCCGGGTCTCCGGGGAAATGCAACAGGCGTTGATGATCCAAAGAGGGTGGCGACAGTTTCTGCCCAGGAGGGCGAATATGTCAAGCAGCAGCGGTCATCCCGTTAGCGGCTTGCCAGATTGGGCGGAAAGAAACAGATGTTGACATCGAGCGGCCGGGGGCGCGAAAAAAGATGCGCAACAGATGTTGTCAGCCGTTAAGCTGTTTGCCATGACAGGCAAGCTCCGCCCTATCGTCACCTTCGTGCTGCTGGTTTTCGCTCTCAGCTGCATTCCTTACGCGCTCATCATCCGGTCGCACCACCTCGGGGTGGGCGGCGGCCTGATCACAGGCGTGCTGATGTGGATGCCGGCAACGGCAGCACTGCTGACCTGCGCGCTGCTGAAGATCGATGTGGCCAGCCTGGGATGGAACTGGCGCCCGGTCCGCTATGAGGCGCTGGCGTATGTACTGCCCATCCTCTACGCGGGGCCGGTCTACGTGGCCTGCTGGATTTTCGTTCCGCACTCGCTGGCGTATGGGGGATTTGCGTCCTCGGCGGCGCAGGCCTATCTGATGCCGCATTCGCCGAACGCTGCGGCGGCGATTGAAATTCTGGTTTTCGCCACATTCGGGATCGTGCGCAGCCTCTCCTCGGCGCTGGGAGAAGAAATTGGATGGCGCGGATTTCTGCTGCCCCGGCTGACCGGCCGCTTCGGGTTCACGGTGGGATGTTTGATCAGCGGCTGCATCTGGGCGGTGTGGCACTATCCGGCGCTGCTGCTGGCGGACTACAACTCCGGCACGCCGAAACCGTATGCTCTGGCATGCTTCACCGCGATGGTGATCGCCATGGCCTTTGTGATGGGCTGGATGCGGCTGCGCTCGGGCAGCCTGTGGCCGTGCGCGCTGCTGCACGCCAGCCACAATCTGTTCGTGCAGGCCATTTTCGATCGCCTGACGCAGCCCCAGTCCAGAGCACTTTACGTGACGACAGAGTTCGGCTTCGGGATGGCCATTACCATTGCCATCGTGGCGGTGTATCTGGTCGTCCGCCATCCGGTGGGGGCATTGACAAGCGAGGTTTCGGCTACGGCCGCGGCTTAAGACTCATACCAGCGGAAGCCGCTGCGCTGTTCCTGGGCTGCTTCCCTCAAATAAGCCAGGCTCGCCTCGCGGTTATAGTTCGCGCAGGCCACCAGCATCATGTTCACCAGGGCGGTTGGCGCGACGTACGAATCGATAAAGGAATCGCTGTCGACCGGGGCGACGAAATACTCGTTGGAAAAGCGTGCGATGGAAGAGACGTGCGTTCCCGTGATGCCGACGGTATAAGCGCCATTTTTGCGCGCCCGCTGCATTCCTTCCACCGTCTGGCGCAGCCCCCTGCGGAAACTGATGGCGATGATGAGGTCGCCGCGTCCCATGGAGCGCGCCACGTGCAGCGTCCGGCCAGCCGTGGTCGCCACGAGCACCGGGATGCCGACGATGGCCAGATGGTCCTCAAAGTAGTGCACGAGGTTGCGCGCCACGTCGCCGCCGATGAGCAGGATGCGGCGCGCGGTGTGGATGCGCCTGGCCAGAGCAGCCAGCCGTCCGGCATCCAGTGTGGCCCGCACTGCGTTGAGGTTGCGAATGTCCTGCTGCATCATCGCATCGAGGTAATCGGGGATGCTGGACCTGGGGTGTTGCTCCATGCCTTCGAGGGAAGTCGCGTTGGCGATGGAAAGGTCGTGCAGATAGCTCTGAAAGGCGCGATAGCCGGCGAAGCCCATGCGCTGCACGACGCGCAGCATGGTGGCCGGATCGGTGTTGAGACGGGCGGCGGCGGCGCGCACGCTGAGCAGCACAAATTCGCGGGGATTCTCGATTACCGGCCGAATGAGCTCTCTGCGGCGCGGCGTCAGATTCTTCATCCCGGCATGGACGGGTGCGGAATCCGATTTCCTGTTTTTTTGTCCGGTTTTCGGAGTCATACTGACGCAGCATCGTGCAAAGCTGCGCGACTGTCAATGCAATGCCGCCGATGTTGCAACATTTGTTGCGGCCCGGGCCACGCCGACATCAGAATTTCTGAAGCAGCCAGGCATTCGTCTCAAATGTCTGCTGCGAGAAGGCCAGGTGCCGCCCATCCGGCGACTCCGATGGCCAGGAGAGCCAGTGATTTCTGCCGCCGTCGAAGAGGACCTGCGCTTTGCCGTCGAGGCCGATATGCGCGATGAAATAGGTGCTTTCCTGTGCAGCCACGAAGAGGCTGTTCCCGTCGTTGGCCCAATCGAGACGCCACAGGTTCCAACCAGCGGGAAGCGGGATCTCCTGCGAGGCGCCGCCGGAAGTCTGGAGGACGACGATGTGGCCCGGGAGCTGATCCTGACTGCAAATCGCGATTTTTGTGCCGTCGGGAGAAAGCTGCCAGTTCAGGAAATCACTGGAGGCCGGCGGGCGCACGGCGATGTGGGCGAGAGCCTCCCCCAGGCCCTGCGTGGGGTCCAGCGCATAGAAGAGGAGCTGTCCGTTCTGCCACCGGCTCAGGATGCACGGACCGGACCCGCGTGCCGGACAATCGAAGGCGGTTGCCGGATTCATGGGGGTCTCGAGGATCTGCTCCGGTGGTCCTCCGGCGACAGGCAGGCGCATCAGGCGCCCCGTGGGAGTCTGAGAATTGCCGGCAGATGGCGCAGTGGACCAGTAGAGGATCCAGCGGCCGTCTGGGCTGAACTCAGGAGACTTTTCGTCGTCGGGGCTCTCCATGAGCGGCTCGGCGGATTGCTGATCGATGTCCTCAAGAAAAATCTGATTTCTGCCGATGCGGTCCGAGGCAAGCAGCAGGGCCTTGCTGTCGGCCGTCCATCCACCGGCAATGTCCTGGCTATCGCTCATGGTAAGGCGGACAGGCGCACCCATCGCCTTGCCTCCGTCGCGGAGATCCCCGACGTAAATGACGTATTGAATATGCTCTTTTACAACTCCCAGACTCTTTCCGTCGGTGCTGACGCTCAGACAATACGGCAAAACCTGCTCCCAATGGGTGATCTGCCGCGCCGGTGCGGAGGGCATTCCGGTGTGCGGGTCCACCGGAATAGACCAGAGATTGCCATAAGGATTTTCAGGAGCGCCTTCAGTACGGGAAAAAACGACACGTCCTCCGGCCGCCCATATGAGGTCGTACTTATCTCGCACGTCGGAGGCGATCACGGTGGATGTTCCGCCATTGAGCGGTACGGATTCGATGTTCACCAGTCCTGTGTTGGTGTGTTGAACGCTATAAGCGAGGCGCCGGCCGGCAGGGGACCACGCCACGCCCTCGAAGATGAGAGTATTCCCGGAGATCAGCAAATGAGGGTTGCTGCCGTCCGATTCCATGACCCAGAGCTGATGCCTGTGTCTGCCGACATAAGCAATGGAGGCTCCGTCGGGCGAAACAACCGGCGGGACGCCGTTATTCGTGCCGCTTTCGAGCTGCCGCGGGGTTCCGCCGAAGATGGACGCCAGCCAGATTACGGCTCCCTTGTCCGGAGAAAAGGTGGTGATGATCAGGCGCTCGCCATCGGGGAACCAGCCGACGTTCCAGAGGTTCCTGCGAAGATCGTCGGGCAACTGGACATCGTGGACGTCGCCGGAATCGATCACGCTGATGTGAAGGCCGAGGGGATCGACGTAAGCAACGAAGCGGCCATCGGGAGAGACGGCAGCGCTGACCACGCGATTCTCCGAGGCATCGTGGGTGAGCTGGCGCTCCACGGCCGGTTGACGAGCGCCCAAAAACCAGCTGCGTGGCCAGTGGAAGAGCCACGCGAGTCCGGGAACCAGTGCGAGGACGGCCAGGACAACGATGAGGGGCAAGGCGTAGTGGCGGCCATGCTTTTGCGAAGATGCGATGGGTACGGGGATGGCGGCGGAATGATCGGAGGAGAAGCCCAGGTCGCGCCGCAGGCGTTCGAGGTCGACGCGCATCTCCGCCGCATGCTGATAGCGCATCTCGGGAGACTTCTCGAGAGCTTTGTGGATGATCCGTTCCAGCTCCGCGGGAACATCAGGATTGAGACGGACAGGAGGAACGGGCGCGCTGTCGATGATGGCTTTGGCGAGAAGGGCATAACTGTCGCTGCGGAAGGGCAAAACGCCGGTTGCCATCTCGTAAAGGACCACGCCGAAGGAGAAGAGATCGCTGCGCGCGTCCATCTCGTTGCCGCACACCTGCTCCGGCGACATATAGGCGATAGTCCCGACAATTACGCCCGAACCCGTGGAGGGCGTCCGGGAAAAGGAAACGGTATTGGAAGAGGAGCCAGTGTCCACCTTCACCGCGGCGGGATTGACCACCGCGAGGCCGAAATCGAGGACTTTGGCATGGCCGCGAGGGGTGATAAAGATGTTCGAGGACTTGATGTCGCGGTGAATGATGCCGCGTTCGTGCGCCGCTTCAAGCGCGTCGGCGATCTCGATGGCATAGCGAAGCAGCCTGGAGAGGACGAGCGGCTGGCGGCCAATGGTCTGGCTGAGGGTGGCGCCCTCCATGAATTCCATCACCAGGAACGGCACCCCATCCTGCTCGCCGATCTCGTGAATGGTGCAGATGCCGGGATGGTTCAGCGAAGACGCGGCGCGCGCTTCCCGGCGGAAACGAGCCACTATGGCAGGGTCCTTCGCACTCTCCTCGGGGAGGAATTTGATGGCGACGGGCCGGTGCAGAACAGTATCTTCCGCTTTATAAACGACACCCATCCCACCACGGCCGAGCTCTCCGAGAATGCGATAGTGCGAGATGGTCTGGTCGATCATCGCCTGGGGTTATCCCTTATTAGAGGTGCAAATCAATCTTGACACTGGAAGACCGCAAATGCATAGTAGGGAGACACTTCCTGCGCATTGCAGCCTCACCTGGAATGCCTGGCAATCCGAGTGAGCCTCCCCCCGAGGACAGCGACCTCACGGGCCGCGTGGAGGGCCGACATGGCATTCCGGATCAAGGATCTGATGATCAGCGAAGTCGGGGCATCCGGCGGCCCTGAGAGCGTGAAGGGAAGGCCGGTAAACTGCCCGCCGAACTCGTCCACGACCCGGGCCTGCCAAAGGCACCATCTGCTGGGAGTGGCCGCAGCGCTGTACACGACCCCAAATTGCGCAGTCGGGTGCGAGACGGCGACACCGGTGACCTGCGTAACGGCGACGGCCACCGGTGTCGCGACGGCTACGCCGGTGGCGTGTGTAACGGCAACTACCACGACGCTGTACTGCGCGGTAGTCACGCCATTCCTTGGCGCACCGGGCTGCAGGACCGCGACGCCGGTGACAGTGATTACGTTGACGCCTATAACCTGTGTGACGGCTACAGCGACCGGCTGCGCGACGGCCACGCCGGTCACCTGCATTGGCTTTACAGTACCGGTGGGCTTGTGCGCCGTTCCCAGCCTTCCCGGGGGCACGGGCGAAGCGTGCCAGGGTCAATCAGGCGAAGACGCAGCAGCGGCACTGCAACAGCTGGCCGAGTTGAAGGCACAACTGAAGGAAGCGATCGCGCAGATTGACAGGGAGGAGGATGCTCTGGAGTCGAGCCAGAAGCCGCAGACGGTAGACGAAGCCGAGAGCCTGCAGCAGAAACTGCGCGACGCAGTGGATGAACTTGAAAATCTCAAGAACGAACTGCGGGAGAAGGGAAGATAGCCTGCAGACCCGCGCGAGGGTGCGGCTCCAGCTATGGTTCTGACGCCGAGGGCTGATCTGCGGAAGGCGCGGCTGCGCGCGAATCCAGCGTACGAGCTGGTGCTGTTCGATCGCCTGTCCGCGCACGAGCAGCAGGCTTTAGAGGTGCTGGGCCGCGACCCGGAGGGCTACGGCGTGCTGCGCCCGCGGGCGGAGGGTCCGCTGAGCCTGAAATCGGTTTCGCGGGACACAGCACTGCTGTGGCTGACGCTGCAGGAGCCGGGAACCTTGCCAAACTACGCGGCGCGCCTGCTGGGGGATAGCTGCGACCGAGCGATTGGGCAGATGATCCTGGACGGGATCCTCGAAATCGAGGCAGACGGGCGCATGCTGTCGGGAGTGGCGACGCTTGCGCTCCTGGGCGGGGATCGAGATGAGGCGAGCACGCCGGGAGCGATTGCGGGGCTGTCGCGGCGGGCTCTCGAGTATGCAGCGGCGTTGGAGATCCCGGATGCGCTGGGGCTGTCGGCGCGGCTCTACGGGTATAACAGCGTTCCGGCGACGCAACAGTGGCGGCGGCGATGGCCGGATACAGCAGCGATCGAACGCGAACTTGAAATCGAGAATGGAGGATGGGGCGCGTTGCTGCCGGGATGGACCCGCGTGGCGTGGGGGAGTGCGTGGATCGCGTGGAGTTGCGGGGACGCGAAGCCGGCGCGCGACGAGACGATCTATAAGCTGTACGTCAGCCCGGAGTGCGCTGCGCTGCGCACGGCGTTTCAGGAAGCGGCGGCCGCCATCGCGGCGTGCCACGGCGTTCACCTGAAGGTTGGAGCCAGCGTCTTCGGGCTGGTGCGGGCGGACAAGATGGTGGGATATTTTCGGGAACTTGCGGATCTGCAGGAAGCGGGAGCGCGGATTATGGAAAAGCTGGCAGCGTGCCCGGCTCAGGGGGTTCCGTTTACCGCGGAAATCGGCGGGAGTGGGTTGCTTTCGTGGGGCGTAGACCCGCCGAGGGACAAATATGCGGTTCCCTGGCAGGAGCGTGAGAGCTGGCGTCTGCGCATCTGCAATCAACTGGGAGCGGCTCTGATGCAGGCGCGAGCTTCCGATGGCCGAGACTCCGGCGCGGCGTGCCGGTTTGCGCTGGAGCGGTTGCGGCTGGAGGGAATCGACACAGAAACCTGGTCTCCCACGCGCGAGCTTCACTGGAGCTAGGCCTTGGCGATCACGGATCGATTCATGCTGGCTGCCGGCACGCTGATCCAGCCGGCGTTCGAATTGCCGGAAGCGCTTCGCGGCAAGATTGAAGCGGGCGAGAGCGATTTTGTGCTGAGCCGGCCGGGCTCGCGAGCGCTGGCGAAAGTGGTAGACCGCGATGCGGCCTTGCTCATCGCCGAGTTCGAGAGGCCGAGCAGCATTGCGCACGCTGTGGCGCGATACAGCCGCGGACGCGGGGAAAACCCCGAGGAACTGTTGGAATCCGCATTGCCCCTGCTGCGTTCGCTGATTGCGGCGGAACTGCTGGTGGAACCGGATTCGCCGGGCGCCGAAAGCATTCGACCGACTCTGGACGCGGGGGCTGAGGTCGATCAGTGGGTCGTGGTGCGGTGCGTGCAGACGCAGCAGGACACGGAGTTGTATCTGGTGCGGGATGGGAACGGGCAACGCGCGGTGCTGAAGATCTGCCGCGGCGGCCATGCATTCGCGGCAGCGGCAGTGAGGCGCGAGGGGCTTCTGCTGAGTGCGCTGGACGGCAAGGTGAACCCGCGCCTGCTGGCGGAAGGCGAGTGGGACGGGCGCCGCTATCTGGTAATGGAATGGGTGGAGGGTGTGGACGCGATCTCGGCTGCAGCCGAGTTCCGGATTCGCGGCGATGCTGAATCGATGATGCGGCTTACGGGGGCGATTCTGGAGGCGTACGCCCACCTGCACAGTCAGCAAACGATCCATGGGGATGTTCATCCGCGGAATCTTCTCGTCGATGGCCGCGGGGCGGTGCGAATCGTTGATTTTGGCCTTGGGCGGCGCATGGACGATCCCGCGTGGGCGGGATTCACGGTGCGGGGCGGGGTGAGCTTCTTTCTGGAGCCGGAATTGGCTCGCGCCATGCTGGAGGAAGCGCCAACTCCGCCGGCTACCGTTGCGGGCGAACAGTATGCGCTGGCGGCTGTGCTTTACCACCTGATGACCGGCGCGCATTACGCGGATTTCAATCTGGAAAGACAACAGATGTTGCGCCAAATTACAGAATCGCCGATGGCGCCGTTTGCCGAGCGCGGCCTCGCGCCGTGGAGCGAGGTGGAGGAATTGCTGGCAAGAGCGCTCAGCAAGGATCCGGCTGCGCGATTTGAGACCGTGGCGGAATGGGCGCGCCGGTGGCAGACGATTCACGCGCCGGAGCGGTCGGCGGCTGCTGCTCCGGAGGCGGGGGATGGGCTGCGGCACATCCAGGAAGAACTGCTTCGCCGGGTTAGGTTGAGGGGTTCGCTGCTGAAGCCGGGGTCGTTGCCCGCGCCGACGACGTCTCTCAACTTCGGAAGCGGAGGGGTCGCGTACGCGCTTTATCGGATGGCGTGCGCCACGAACGACGGAGAAATGCTGGCGCTGGCGGACCTGTGGTGCGTGCGGGCGCTGAGCGAAATCGGGCGAGACGATGCGCTCTACAGCGCGGAGATGGAAATTACGCCGGAGAAAGTGGGCAGGAATTCGCTCTGGCATGGCGCGGCCGGCGTGCATCTGGTGCAGGCGCTGATTGCGCGCGTGCGAGGCGATCTGGCGACGGAACATGCCGCGGTCGATGGGTTTCTTCGGGTATCCGCAGGGCGTTCGCAAATAACGGACCTGACGCTGGGGAATGCTGGCGCTTTGCTGGGCTGTGTCCTGTTTCTCGATCTGCTGCGCGATGATGAGGCGAGCGTTGCACTGGGCGAGCAGGCAAGGAGTGTGCGCCAACTGGGCGGAGAGATTCTCGCGGAGATGTGGAGAACCATCGACGGCTACGGCGCGATCGGAGAGTGCACGGAACTGAGCAATCTGGGCATGGCGCATGGATGGGCTGGGCTGCTGTATGCAACGCTCACCTGGTGTGCTGCCACGGGCGAATCGGCGCCGGGCTCGTTGCACGGTCGCCTGCAGCAGCTTGGCGCGCTGGGCGAGCCGGTGGGTCGCGGGATGCGGTGGGAGTGGGACCTGATGCGCGCGCGCCATTCCATGCCCGGTTGGTGTAATGGCAGCGCCGGCTACGTGTTTCTGTGGACAGCGGCTCGTGCAGCCTTCGGTGACGAAGATTGGATGAGGCTGGCCGAGGGTGCTGCGTGGGACGCATGGGATACGCCGAGTCTGGCTCCCACGCTCTGCTGCGGAAGTGCCGGGCAGGCTTATGCGCTGCTGAATCTGTACCGGTCGACCGGGGAGCGGATTTGGCTGCGGCGCGCGCAGGATATGGCGCTGCGGTGCGTCGATCCGCTGTGGGAGCCGGATGCCACCACAACGAGAGAGTTCCGGCCGCTGAGCCTCTACAAAGGGAACCCCGGGATTGCGGTTCTCGCTCTGGACCTGGAGCATCCGGAGGAAGCACGGATGCCGGTCTTCGAGCGCGACGTCTGACGCCGGCCTGACCATGCGCAGCGATTCGACTCACGCTCCGCGGCTGATCTAAGGTAAAGATTCGGCCTCAAGGAGAAGAGCATTCATGCGCAGACGCGAATTCCTGAAGACCTGTGCCGTTGTCGCAGCAGGCACGATGACCCCGGCATATCGCCTGGCCGGCGCGCAGGAACGGACCCGGATGGCGGGAGGGCTGCTGCAAGACGCGCTTCCGATGGTCGGCACCGGCTGGCACGGGCACATGTTTCCCGGCGCGGTGGCTCCTTTCGGCATGGTCCAGCTAAGTCCGGACACGAGCGGCGCGCCTGAGGCCAAGTGGAATGGGCAGTGGGATATCACCGGGTGGGATCACTGTTCCGGATATCACTACCTGGACAACTACGTTCTTGGCTTCAGCCACACGCATCTGCAGGGCACTGGCGGAGCAGACCTGGGCGATGTGCTGCTGATGCCGCTGGTGGAAGGGCGCAACTGGAGCTGGAACACCGGCGAACCGGGGCAGCAGGCGGAAACGCAGATTGAGGCCATCGGCAGGAATTCGGGATGGGTCTTCGACGAGCCGGAGCGCGGCTATCGCTCGGCCTTCTCGCACGACCGTGAAACGGCTCGGCCGGGCTATTATTCGGTGCACCTCGACACGCCGGATGCGCAAGCCGAACTGACGGCAACGACACGCTGCGGGATGCATCGCTATCGCTATCCCGCATTGCCGGAAAACATGCAACGCGGCCTGATGATCGACCTGGTGCACGGCATCGGCTGCGAGGTCTATGCGGCTGAGCTGCACATCGAGAGCACGACGCGCGTGAGCGGTGTGCGCGCGACGCATGGATGGGCAGCGGACAAGCAGGTTTTCTTCGTCATTGAATTCTCGCGGCCGTT
>JASIAO010000333.1 GCA_030041955.1 Acidobacteriaceae bacterium
GAACAGAAGCGCCCCAACGTCCAGGTCGGCGACCCCTTCATGGAAAAGCTGCTCCTCGAAGCCTGCCTCGAAGCCATGAAGACCGGTGCCGTGGTCGGCATTCAGGACATGGGTGCAGCCGGCCTCACCAGCTCCAGTTGCGAGATGGGCGCGCGCGGCGGCGTCGGCATCGAGATGGTTCTCGATCACATCCCCCAGCGCGAAGCCCACATGACGGCCTACGAGATGATGCTTTCGGAGTCGCAGGAGCGCATGCTGCTCGTCGCCGAAAAATCCCGCGCCCACGAAGTTCTCGAGGTCTTCGAGAAGTGGGGCCTCGAAGGCGTCATCGTCGGCCATGTCATCGAGGAGCCGCGTCTGCGCATCCTCCACCACGGCGAAGTGGTCGCCGACATTCCCAACCAGTCGCTCACCGACGAGTGCCCGATCTACCATCGCCCCGTCGGCACGTGGTCCAGACCCCAGCAGATCAAGGTCCCGCTCGATCCGCCTGCGCACATCCTCGAAGAGCTGAAGAAGCCGCGCGACTACACCGCGGACCTGAAAAAGCTGCTCGCCTCCGCGAACATCTGCTCCAAGCGCTGGGTCTTCGAGCAGTACGATTCCATGGTGCAGACCAACACCGTCCAGGGCCCCGGCGGTGAAGCCGGCGTGATGCGCATCAAGGGCACCGGCACGATCGGCCCCGATGGCACCCGTCGCGAGCGCGGCCTGGCCATGGCTCTCGCCGGCAACGGGCGCTGGTGCTACCTCGACCCCAAACTCGGAGCCATGCACGCCGTCGCCGAAGCCGCCCGCAAAGTCGCCTGCACGGGAGCCACCCCCGTCGCCGCGACCAACTGCCTCAACTTCGGCAATCCCGAAAAGCCGGAGATCATGGCGCAGTTCTCCGCCGCCATCGACGGCATCGCCGAAGCCTGCACGGCCTTAGGCACCCCGATCACCGGCGGCAACGTCTCCCTCTATAACGAAACCAAAGGCGAAGGCATCTACCCAACCCCGGTCGTCGGCGTCGTCGGAATCATCGAGGATGTGACGAAAGCGGTACCGGCGGATTTTCAACGGATCGGCGATGACGTCCTGTTGATCATTTTCAATGCAGATATCGACGACCCCAGCCACAAGTCATCCGCGCAGCAGATTCTCGGGTCATCTGAATTTGCGAAGACAATCTTTGGCGAATTGTGGGGATTACCTCCAGGTCTCAGCATGTCCGACGAGGCGAAGCTGCAACGCTGCCTCATCCAGTTGGCGGATTCAAGGCTCCTGCACTCTGCGACGGATTCCTCTGATGGGGCCGTTTTCGTAGCGCTCGCGGAGGCAACATTTGAAAATGGAATTGGATTTGAATCACTTGCTGACAGCGCGAGCGCACCGATGGCGAGCTTCGATCCGACATATTACTGGGCGGAATACTCCAGCACGATCATTGTGAGCTGCGATCCTTCGAGCACAGCGAAAGTCATTGAGATCGCAAAGAAGCACGGTGCTTCGGGTGCATATCAAATCGGATCAACTGTTCCGAGGATTTTTCGCTTCCATGACTCAGCAGGTCGGCCGCCATTCATCGATACCACGGTGGCCGAGCTTAAGAATGCCTTCTCCACCGCCCTCGAATCCCAGCTCGCCGCCGAGGTGACCGCGTGAGCCGCCTTCTCATGGAAGGCCTCACAGGTGTAGAACAGCGGGTGCCCCACATCTGCCCGCCGTTGGCAGATGTGGGAGAGCACAACTCTCGCCCAGCTCCCGAAGATGACCCCAAACTTCGCGAACACTGCGGCGTCACCGCCATCCACGGCCACCCCGACGCCGCCCGCCAGGCCTACCTCGCCCTCTACGCCCTCCAGCATCGCGGACAGGAATCCGCCGGCATCGCCACCGCCGACGGCACCCACCTCTCCAACATCAAAGGCATGGGCCTCGTCTCCGAAATCTTTACCGACGATGTCCTCGCGCGCCTCAGGGGCTCGATGGCCATCGGCCACACGCGCTACTCCACCACCGGCGACTCCGCCCTCCTCAACGCCCAGCCCATCCGCGTTGAATCCACGAAGGGCCTCATCGCCATCGCCCACAACGGCAACCTGGTGAACCTCGGCAACCTCCGCGTTCACCTCGAGCGCCAGGGCGCATTCTTCCAGACCACCAGCGACTCCGAAATCATCGTTCAGCTCATCGCGCACTCCCAGGCCACTACGCTCGTCGACGCCATCGCCGATTCGCTCCGCCAGGTCGACGGTGCGTTCTCCATCGTGATGATGACGCGGGACCGCATCTTCGCCGCGCGCGATCCTCACGGCTTCCGCCCGCTCTCCATGGGCCGCATCCCCAATCCCGACGGGCCGGACACGATCGTCTTCGCCTCGGAAACCTGCGCCTTCGATCTGCTCCGCGCCAAATTTGAGCGCGATGTGCTGCCCGGCGAGCTGGTCATGGTCTCGGCCGACGGCGTCACCTCCCGCCAGTACGCGCCCCCCAATCAGACCAGCTGCATCTTCGAGCATGTCTACTTCGCGCGTCCCGACAGCATGATTTACAACCGCTGGGTACAGGAGAGCCGCGAGGAGATGGGCCGCCAACTCGCCCGCGAATCGCACGTTCCCGCGGATCTTGTCGTCCCCGTGCCCGATTCCGGCGTGACGGCCGCGATCGGCTATGCGGCCGAAAGCGGCATACCTTTCCGCTTCGGCCTCATCCGCAACCACTACGTCGGCCGCACCTTCATCGAGCCAGAGCAGCGCGTGCGCGACTTTGGCGTCAAGCTCAAGCTCAATCCGGTGCGCAATCTGCTCGAAGGCCGCCGCATCATCCTCATCGACGATTCCATCATCCGCGGCACCACCAGCCGCAAAATCGTGCGCATGGTGCGCCAGGCCGGCGCGAAGGAAGTCCACCTGCGCATCAGCTGCCCGCCCACCATCTCACCCTGCTTCTATGGCGTGGACACGCCGCGCAAATCCGAGCTGATCGCCGCCAACAACACCGTCGAAGAGATTCGCCAGTTCATTGAAGCCGACTCGCTCGCCTATTTGTCACTCGATGGGTTACTAAAAGCCTGCGACGGCGGCGAGGGGAATCACTACTGCGTCGCGTGCTACACCGGCGACTATCCAACCCAGTGGGTCGACGTCGAAGACATCCTCCCCGCCAAAGACACCGCATTGGTTTAGCGATTCCCGACCCTCCGCGGTGAAACGCTGTTGCTGATCACTGATCGCTGCTTTCTCGCGCAACCTCCTCATCCTGCGCCGCTTCCCAATCAGCAGAAGGGAGAATTCTGCATGGCCACGAAAAGTTCCTCATCCCGGAAGGCTTCCGGAGGCCGGAAATACGGTTCGAAGGCGAGCAGCAAGGTGAAGCGCGCGATGCACGAGAAAAAGCATGGAACGCTGAAGAGCGGCCGCAGCGGCAAGAAGGTCACCAGCCGCAGGCAGGCCATCGCCATTGGCCTCTCTGAGGCACGCAAAGAAGGCGCAAAGGTTCCGAAGAAAAAATCCTCATCGAGGCGGAGCAGTTCTTCGCGCTCCCACCGCAGCTCCTCACGTAGCAAATCGTCCAGCCGCTCGCGCAGCAAATCTCACAGCTCCCGTGGTGGCTCGCGCAAGAAGTCTTCATCGCGCAGCCGCTGAGTTTTGATCTGCCCATACGTCCGCGCACCGGTTACTTCGATTACGGCTTCACCATCCCTGGATGACCACCGTCATCCAGGGACCATCGCCGCACAAAGTCAACATTTCCGCTCTCTCCCGCTTCCTGCTACCTTCTTCTAGTAGCTCTCATGCCGACGCCGGTTTCCGATCTTTCCTCCAGCATTTCCGCCAGTCGCTTCGTGCGCGCCTGCCTGCGGCAGCCTGTCGACCGCACTCCCGTCTGGTTTCTCCGCCAGGCCGGCCGCTACATGCGCGAGTACATGGAAGTCCGCCGTCACCACTCGCTGATCGAAATCTGCAAGCGACCCGATCTTGCCGCGGAAGTCACCATCACCGCCGCGGAAAAGCTCGACGTCGACGCCGCCATCATCTTTGCCGACCTGTTGCTCCCGCTTGAGTGCATGGGCCTGGACTTCGAATTCCAGGCCGGCGAAGGTCCCGTCATCCACCGGCCCCTCCGCGACGCCGCTTCCATCGAAGCTCTCTCCACCAACCGCGCCTCCGAACTGGCTTACGTCGGCGAAGCCATCCAGAAAGTCGTCGCCCATTTCAAAGACCGCATCGGCATCATCGGATTCTGCGGCGCTCCGTTCACCCTGGCCAGTTACATGATCGAAGGCGGCGGCTCGCGCAATTACATCGAGACCAAGAAGCTCATGTACCGCCAGCCCGGCGCCTGGCGCAAACTTCTCGACAAGCTCGTCGTCGTTCTCCGCGAGTTTGCCGCGCAGCAGGTCGCCGCCGGCGCCGACGTCCTGCAGATATTCGATAGCTGGGCGGGCGCGCTCTCCGTCCCCGACTATCGCGAGTTCGTGCTGCCCGCCACACGCACGCTCGTCCGCGAAGTTCAGGCGGTCGGTGTTCCGGTCATCTACTTCGGCGTCGACACTGCCAGCCTGCTGCCCTCGATGCGCGAAACCGGCGCCGACGTCCTCGGCCTCGACTGGCGCACGCCGCTCGATCGCGCCTGGCGTGACCTCGACTACGCCTGCGCGGCGCAGGGCAATCTCGACCCAATCACGCTCTTTGCCGATCCTGAGCTGATTCGCGCGCGAGTTCACCACATTCTCGATCAGGCTGGCGGACGCCCCGGCCACATCTTCAACCTCGGCCATGGCATCGTGCCCGGCACGCCTGTCGAAAACGTTCAGGCTGTCGTGCAGTTCGTCCGCGAATACGGCCCACCGCTCGCGGAGGCGCGCCGTGGCTGACGCCGTCCTGCTTCTCGCTCACGGCACGCCCGACTCCGCCGGCGAGATTCCCGATTATCTGGCGCGCGTCACCGACGGCCGCGAACTCCCCGCGTCGGTCATCGAAGAGGTCCGCCATCGCTTCGTCGCCATCGGCGGCAGCCCGCTCACCGCGCTCACCCTCAAACAGGGCTGGCTTCTCGAAAAGGAGCTCGGCCTGCCGGTTTACGTCGGCATGCGCAACTGGAAGCCTTACATCGCCGACGTCGTTCACAAAATGCGCGAGGAAGGAATCACCCGCGCGGTCGTCATCTGCCTCGCACCGCAGAACTCTCGCACCAGTGTCGGCCTTTATCGCCGCGCGGTATTCGCCGCCGCCGAAGGCAAAATTGACCTGCGCTTTCTCGACGACTGGGCCGACCACCCACTGCTCGCCGATGCCTTTGCCGAGCGCCTGCGCGCGGTCCGCGATCCCTTCGCCGCCGAAATCGGCTCCGCGCCCCCGGTTCTCTTCACCGCGCACAGCGTTCCCTGCCGCACGGTCTTCGCCGCGCCGCAGCTCGACCACCATGTCGCGCCGGAGCCGCCCGACCCCTACCCCGTGGAGGCCAGGCTCACCGCCTCGCTCGTCGCCGCGCGCATCCCCGGCCTCGCCCCGCAGGATTGGTACTTCGCCTTTCAGAGCCAGGGCATGTCCGGCGGCCCGTGGCTTGGCCCCACAGTCGAAGACACGCTGACTGCGCTGCACCAGCAGGGCGTGACGAATCTCGTCCTCCAGCCCATCGGCTTCCTCTGCGATCACGTCGAAATTCTCTACGACATCGACATCGCCTTCTGCGAGTTCGCCGCGAAGCTCGGCATGACCCTCCGGCGTCCGGAATCCCTCAACGATTCGCACCTGCTGACCCTGGCCCTTGCCGACCTCGCTCGCAGCGGCCTCGGTGCAAATCAGGGAAAACCCCGTTCCGCTGGTTCCCCTTCCTCGCGCATCTGAGTATTCTTAGATCGCGATGAAGACCTGGCAAAAACTCGCTCTCCTCATCCTGATTCCGGTCGCCGTCCTCGCCTTCGGCATCTGGCGCATCAATGTGGCCCGCAACCGCCAGCCCGTGGTCGTCCCGCAGACCAATCAGGAACCCACCGTTACCCAGGACGATACCGTGATGCCGCGCAAGCTCTACATCGACAGCCTCCAGTCCGCGCGCGCCCTCGTCGGCAAGCCGGTCTGGATCCATGCCGGATACGAGCTCAGCTATTTCCCCTACTCCGGCCATCGCATCGACCTCGGGCACAGCGCCGGTGTTCTCCCCAGCGTGCAGCGCCTCGACGTCACCGACATCGTCACGCAGAAGGCGCCCGCCAGTCTGGCCGATCGCATCACCCATGGCGACAAGCAGGTTTTCGCCGTCTTCACCATGTCGGGCAGCGACAAGCAGTACGCTACCCCCATCGGCTTCATCCAGGGCAGCGACTCGACCTACTACTGCGATACGCTCTTCTATTACGACGATCCGCACCAGATGTATCACTTCTGGCCGGCCAACATTTGGCAAGCGATCGACCAGCACCAGCCCATCGTGGGCATGAACGAGCTACAGACCCAGATGGCCGTCGGTGTGGTTGAGCAATCCGACTCGTCGAACTACGGCAACCGCACCGTCGACTACGACGCAGGGCCGAAGCAGTGGCAGGTCACCTTCGAAAACGACAAGGCCACGCAGGTTCAGCAGCAGCCTGCACAGCAGCAACCCAGCGCCCCAGCCGCGAAGTAGATAAGTCCCGCGATACCATTTGCGGAGGCATCTCTCGCTGTACGTGACGTCCGCTAAACGCTAAACCCTATACGCTAAACCCTGTTCTCACGCCCTTTCCGCAAACCGCACCGGCGACGACAGGAACCGGTTCCGCAGCAGCGCGATCCACTCGCCCAGCACCGAGTTGCTCCTGGACTGCTGCGCTGCCGCAAGCGTTGCCGCGCTGTTCAGTGGCGTGACCGTGGAACGTTTGGTATCGCTCGCCTCGCTGTCTGCAATGGTTCCCGCGAGCACGCGCTCCCGCAGATACGCCGAGACTGTCATCCCTGCGCGCTGAGCGCACTCCTGCAGTCGGCGCTCCTCCGTCTGCGATAGCCGCACGGAGATCCGCTGCGCCCGTTCCGGCTCTTTGGTGCTCCGGCTCCTGACCGTCGCCGGCCTCTTCTGCATGCTCTCCGCCAGCACCTCACTAAATTCCAGACTCTTGCCCGCGCGAGCATTCTTCGCCGCAACGCCGACTCTGCTCTGCTGTCTTGAGCCAATTCTGGGACTCTTTGCTTTTTCCGGACTCTTGCCCGCTGCCTGTCTCGGAGAATTCGCCATCGGCTTTGCACTTTTTGCCGCTGCCATGCGCATGACTGCCCGCTTTTGTACCTGCTTTTCTCCGGTCTTCCCCGGCGTTGTCGCATTTGTTGTCATCGCGACGGCACTGGCCACAGCGTTTTCGCCTGCCGCAGGTGCAGGAGTGTCGCCCGCTACAGCGGCAGGGCAGGGAAGCGCCGCGCCTGTCGCTGCGTCCGGGATAAGCGCGCCTTTCTGAGCCTCCGGCGGCTTCGCAGCCACAGCGACCGCAGGTCGAGGCCCGCGCGCCGCGCGGTGACTTCGCACCATGCGCAGCGCCTCTTCATACGGAATCTCGCGCACGCCCTCGCTTGGCTTATGCCCGTTGCCGCTTTCCGGGCCCGCGTGCTTTCCCGACCACGTCTGGAAGCGGTTCAAAATGCTGTGAAGATCTTCAGCGGAGTTCGTCCCTGGCTGCATCGCGTCCTTCTCCATGAGCCGAGCGTACGCGGACCCGCCCGAACTTGAGCAGCCAGACTAAGAATTCTCTCAGGCCGATTCCGCAATCGGAACGCGGTCGGTTCAGGTGTCATTTCGGGAAGCCGCACGGCGCCGCAATCTCGCACCGGGGGCGCTCCTCACCCCGTATTCCTCAATCCCGCCGCGATCCCGCTGATCGTTCCCGCAATTGCGCGATTCACCTCATCCGTATCCTCGCCCGCACGCTTCCGCCGCAGCAGATCCACCTGGATCAGGCTCATCGGGTCCACATACGGATTTCGCAGCAGAATCGACCGCGCCAGCACCCGATTCGCCTCCAGCAGCTCCTTCTGCCGCGTTATCGCCAGCACGGCCGCGCGCGTCCGCTCGAATTCTGCCTCGAGCATCCCGAAGACGCGCTCGCGCAGTCCAGCATCCGGCACCAGCGAGGCATACAGCGAGGCAATCCCGAGGTCCGCCTTGGCCAGCGCCATCTCCACATTGCGCACCACGTCGATGAACAGCGGAAACTCCGCCATCATCTCTTCCAGGAGCTGCGTCCCGCCCGGCCGTTTTGCGTACGCCTCGAGCGCGGTGCCCACGCCGAACCACGCCGGAACCAGCAGCCGGCTCTGCGTCCACCCGAATACCCACGGAATCGCCCGCAGATTCGCGAAGCTCATCTGGCCTTTCCGCCGCGCTGGACGCGATCCGATTCGCGCATGCTCCAGCTCGCTCACCGGCGTTGCCAACTCGAAATATTCGAGCAATTCCGCATCGGAGAGGATCCGTTCGCGGTAGAGCCGGAACGAAATCTCCGACAGCTCCTCGAATGCCGTCTCCCACTCCGGCCGCATCACCCCCGACATGTGCGCGCCCGGAATCAGCGCATTCGGCCGCGCCAGCGCATCCAGCGAAGCTGCAATCATCAGTTCCAGATTGCGCTCCGCCAGCACCACATCGGAGTACTTCCA
>JASIAO010000334.1 GCA_030041955.1 Acidobacteriaceae bacterium
CAGATAATTCTGTACGCGACCGTTTTGCAGCCGAGAAAACAGATGTCCTCCGAGCGAAAGCTCCCTGCAGCCCAGATCGAAGCCGCCGTTCACCACGACCTTATCCACGCCAAAGTCGAACCAGCTCAGTCCCAGCGCCAGCCACTCCACCAGACGCACCGCGCCGCCCCAGATCCACCGATCCAGAAACGCCGAGAGCGCCGAGGCGAACCGCGTAAGGGCAATCACCGTGACGCCGTAGAGCTCATCCACGTAGAGCCGGCTCGCGAGCGCGTGAAACGGCCCCGGCATCACGCGCTCCAGCGCATCTGGATCGCTCGCGCGCACAATGGGCTTCCGCCCGTAGAACCACCAGCCCAGAATCAGCCCCGCGAAAACCAGCAGCGACGACGCGGCCATCAGCGGCAGCAATCCCGGCTCTGAGAACCGCGTCATATCGAAGCTCAGCGCCTGTCCCGACAGGAACGACTGGAACCACGGCCACGTCGGCGTCCCCACAAATCCCAGGAAGACCGCAAACACCGCCAGCACGATCAGCGGCCCCGTCATCACCCCAGGGCTCTCATGCGGATGCGCCGGCTCGCACACCTCGCCGGGCCGCCCCGCCGAAACCACCGGCTCGATCTCCTCGGCGCTGACTGCATAAGCAGCTACCGTGGCGGCAGACACCGTCGCCTCCGGAGCGCGCCGCGGTCCAAAGAAGACGTAATACACCTGTCGCGTCATATAGAACGCAGTGAGCAGCGCGCCCAAAGCGCCCAGATAAAACGGCCCCATTGAGACGCCCCAGCCATGCGCTGCGTGCAGAATCTCGTCCTTGCTCCAGAACCCCGCGAACAACGGAAACCCGCACAGCGCCAGCATGGCCGCCGCGTACGTCAGAAACGTAATCGGCATGAACCGCCGCAGCCCGCCCATGTTGCGGATGTCCTGCTCCTCGGTGCAGCCGTGGATCACCGAGCCTGCGCCCAGGAACAGCAGCGCCTTGAAGAACGCGTGCGTAATCAGGTGGAACATTCCCACCGCCACGCCGCCCACACCCAGCCCCAGCATCATGTAGCCAAGCTGAGACACCGTGGAGTACGCCAGGATTCGCTTGATGTCGTTTTGCGCGACTGCAATGCACGCCGCGAAGAGCGCGGTGATCGCGCCCACCCACGCCACTACGGCCAGCGCCTGCGCGCTCATCAGCGGATAAACCCGCGCCACCAAATACACGCCCGCCGCTACCATTGTCGCTGCGTGGATCAGCGCGCTCACCGGCGTGGGGCCTTCCATCGCGTCCGGGAGCCACACGTGCAGCGGCACCTGCCCGGATTTGCCCATCGCGCCGCAGAAGATCAGCAGGGAGATCGCCGTTGCCACGGTCATCCCGGCGACCGTCAGGTGTCCCGCAAGTCCCGCCAGCGCGCCCTGCTCCAGGCAGCCTGCGCCGTGGTCGTAAAACAGCAGCGTCCCCGACTGCGCGTACAGCCACACCATCCCCAGCAGCAGTCCCAGGTCGCCCACTCGCGTGGTGACGAATGCTTTTTTCGCCGCAGCTGCCGGGGCCGGCCGGTGAAACCAGAATCCGATCAGCAGATACGACGTCAGCCCCACCACTTCCCAGCACATGAACAGCAGCAGGAGGCTGTTGGCGATCACTACCCCCAGCATCGCCCCGGCAAAGAGCGACATGAAGCAGAAGAAGCGTGTGAAATTGTCGTCGTGGGCCATGTAGCCCAGGCTGTAGATGAAGATCAGCAGCCCTACGAAGCTGACCATCACCAGCATCACCGCCGCCAGCGGATCCAGCAGCCATCCCAGCATCACCCACTTCGTCCCAAACTGCATCCACGGGAAATTCACGACCTGGCGAGCCGGATCGCCCAACATCTGCGCGAACGCAATCAGCGACAGCGCCAGCGACACCGACATCGACCCAATCGCCAGCGTCGCTGAAAGCCGTCGCTGCTCTCTCTTGAGCAGCGCGCTCACGCCCGCCGCGAGCATCGGCAGCGCCGGGATCAGCCACAGCCAGCGAACAATCCAGGCAGGATTCCCGGTCATCCCTTCATCTCCTGGATCTCGCTCACATCCGACGTGCGCGCGTGGCGATAAATCGCCAGAATCAGCGCCAATCCCACGGCCGCTTCCGCCGCTGCGACCGCAATCGCGAAGATCACGAACATCAACCCGGTCAGCGCCTCAGGATGGGGTCCAAACCGCCAAAATCCGATAAAGTTCAGGTTGGCCGCGTTCAACATCAGCTCGATCCCGGCCAGCACCAGGATCGCGCTGCGCCGCGTGAGCGCGCCGGCAAGTCCCACCGAAAAAAGCAGAGCCGATACCAGCAGGCAACCAGCCAGAGGATTCATGCCGTGCGCGACCCCTGAGCATCCGGCTCATCCAGGTTGACGCGCTTCTCGCGCAAAGCCAGGAGCACCGCCCCGATCATTGCCGCCGTCAGCATCAGCGCGATCACCTCGAGCGGCAGCACGTATCGCTGCATCAGCGCGAAGCCAATGCTTTTCATCGTTGCCGACGGTGCCGCTCCCACCGTACCAGGGTGCGCAACCGTACTCGTCTCCACAGCCCACGCCAACACACCAAAGACCGCCAGCGCAATCACCACTCCCGCCAAACCGGCGGGCGAAAACGGATGTCTCGCCTGATCTTCATCCCCGCGTGTCAGCAGAATGGCAAAGACAATCAGGATAGCGACAGCGCCGACGTACACCAGCAGCTGCGCCAGCCCCGCGAACTCCGCCCCAAGATTCAGATACAGCGCCGCCAGCCCGGCAAACGCCACCGTGAGCGCCAGCGCGCAATGCACCAGCCGGCGCAGCGTCATCGCAGCCACGCCTCCGGCCAGGGTCAGGATCGCGAGGATGATGAAGGGCAGGGTCGTCCTCATTCGTGCAAGTTTCGGGTGCGATTGTTGGTCACCCCGAGCCGTTTCGTCTGCCCAGCGCGATTGCCGCCGGACCTTCCTACAATTTCACAGTCGCGCAAACGGCGGCTGTGACTACAATCACCGGTTTTGCCACTCTCACTCCGCGAAACGATACGTCCGCTTCTCAATCTTTCTCCCCTGCTCCAGCACGCGTGCCAGCGCGACATACGGCAGCAGCACCACCGCAGCACAAACCAGCCAGCGTATCACAAGGCCCAGCGCAAACGACCCCTCCACGTACGCCGGCAAAAATCTCCACACGCCTGCCGAAAACATCACCACCAGCGCCATCGGCAGCATAAACTTCCACGCGAAATTCATCAGCTGATCCATGCGCAGCCGCGGCAGCGTTCCGCGAATCCAGATGAACACCACAATCAGCGCCAGCAGCTTCCCGAAAAACCACATCCACGAAGGTATCCATGCGAGAAAACTCACCGGCGACGACCATCCGCCCAGGAACAGCGTGATCCCCAGCCCGCTCACCGCGAACATCTCCAGATATTCCGCCAGGAAGAACAGCGCAAACTTGAAGCCGGAATATTCAATAAAGTATCCGGCGATAATCTCCGATTCCCCCTCTGGCAGATCAAACGGGCTGCGGTTCGTCTCCGCCGTCGCCGCG
>JASIAO010000335.1 GCA_030041955.1 Acidobacteriaceae bacterium
CCCGGTACTTTGTCTTTTATTGACATTCCCTGCGCTATCTGATTTCCTCTAAACATCCTCAGGGTTACGCCCGTGATTGAACCGCTCTCCATTTGCGCCGCTCTTCGTATCGCCATCGCGCGAATTACCTGCTCCATTTCAATGGAGGCGGGCGGCTAAGCAGCGGTTCAACCCAAAACTGACAGCCATCGCGCCCCGCGCCGATGGCTTTTCTTTTTGCCCGTAAGGAGAAACCTCTTTGAGCGTCTCATTGCAGTCCGTTGAAGCCGCCCGCCAGCGCATCCACGCCGACATATACCTGTCGCCCGCACGTCATTCCGCCGGTCTCTCTGAGATGACCGGCCAGCAGGTCTTCCTCAAGCTCGACAACCTGCAGCGCACCGGAGCCTTCAAGGAGCGCGGCGCTCTCAACAAGATCCTCACCCTCACTCCGGCAGAGCGTGGCCGCGGCGTCATCGCCGCCAGCGCCGGCAATCACGCCCAGGCCGTCGCGTACCACGCCGGCCGCCGCGGACTCCGCGCCCGCATCGTCATGCCTCTCATGACCCCGCTCGTCAAAGTCGCCGCCACCTCCGGCTACGGCGCCGACGTCGTCCTCCACGGCGCCAACTACGACGAAGCCTGCGCCGAAGCCATCCGCCAGAGCGAAGCCGACGGCCTCACCTTCCTCCATCCGTTCGACGATGATGAAGTCATCGCGGGGCAGGGAACTATCGGCCTCGAACTCCTGGAGCAGATCCCCGACCTCGAAGCCGTCGTTGTCCCCATCGGCGGCGGCGGCCTCATCTCCGGCGTTGCCTGCGCGCTCAAGGAGCGGCATCCCGGGATCCGCGTCATCGGCGTTCAGACCGAGCGCCTGCCCTCCATGCTGCGCGCCCAGGAAGCCGGTCATCCCGTGACCATCCCCGCCGAGGCCACCATCGCCGACGGTATCGCGGTACGCCGCGCCGGTGAAAAGACCGTCCCCCTCGTCGCCCGCTATGTCGACGAACTGCTCACGGTCGACGAAGAGGAGATTGCCAGCGCCATCCTCGTCCTCCTTGAGCGTGAAAAAACGCTCGCCGAAGGGGCAGGAGCCGCAGCGCTTGCCGCGTTGCTCCACAGGAAGACCTCACTCGATGGACGTCGCACGGCGGTCCTCGTCTGCGGCGGCAACATCGACGTCACGCTGCTCTCCCGCATCATCGAACGCGGCCTGGTCCGCGACGGCCGTCGCACTCGCGTCCGCGTTCATCTCACCGATCGCCCCGGCGCCCTGCACCAGCTCACGAAGATCATAGCCGACCTCCGCGCCAACATCGTCCAGACGTCCCACGACCGCGCCTACTACGGCGTCAACCTCGGCGACACGGTCATCGACTTCACTCTCGAAACCCGGGGCGCCCATCACATCCGCGAAATCGGCGAAGCGCTCACCGAGGCCGGCTACCGCCACGAACGGATCGAATGACAGCGTGCGGCGTACAGCGCACAGCGTGCAGTCTAATTTCTCCGGGGTCAGAGCTTATGTGCGGTAGACCAGAGGAGCCTGCTGGTTTCTTCAGCAAGTTCCTTTGTCCGCTCCAGGACCGGTTTGTCTCCCAAGCCGAGTTCGTCCGCGATCTCGAGCTGGGTTTGGATCTCGATGGCCGATCCGCGAGCAATACTCAGGAAATTCCGGTACTCACCTTTCGTCCCGCGACCATAGCCTTCGGCAATATTGCTCGCCACAGAGACCCCCGCTGGTCGCAATTGGCTCGTGAACCCATAGATTTCCTCGCGAGGGAACTGCTGCGTCAGCCTGTAAATGGCCTTTGCCAGATCCATGGACCGCTGCCAAACTACGAGGTCTCGAAAAGAATGTGTCCCCATCGCCAGCCCTCTTACTAAATAAAATAGACAGTCCCCATCGCGATTGGAGCATAGCTGCAACGCCTTCGGTACGTAAGAGCCTCCCTCTGGAATTACGTGGGTACCCGGCTTTCTGCCGGCTTTGCGCCGCACCCGGTACACTCCACGGTTTACGCTGCACCCTGCCCTCTGCACCTTGTCCCCTGTACGCTGTACGCTGCACGCTGTACGCTTGAGCGTGGACCAGCTCTACCTCAGCCTCTGGTACCCCAACTTCCGCGTCGACGCGCTCCCCGCCGCCCTCGAGAAGGTGATGGAGCAGTTCGCCGCCGCCGGCGGATCGTCCCGGGTCGCCGCGGCCACCGTCTATCCCATCTCCTGGAACGAATCCCCCATCTGGCAGCGTGTCTACCGCAGCGAGGCCGACGACGAAGAAACCACTCCCCGCGCTGTCGTCTCCGCCGCCATGGAAACCCCCCATGATGACTACGCCTGGGAGTTCGAACTGGTCTGGGACCTCTGGATTCCCGAACAATCCGGCGGCTTCGACACCATGTGGCGTCAGGAGCCGCGCACCGTCCGCGTCGTCGCCTTTGGCCCTCAGTTCGACGAGGGCGCGTACGAGACCAACGGGCACATCCGCGTCGACTTCGGCCTCGATACGCCCTTTCTTTACGAGGACATGGAGCTCGATCAGGACGCCGTCGCCCGCGTCCGCCAAAACGTCCAGCGCCTCGTCGATTTCACCCAGGGAATCTCGAAATCCGGCGGCATCTCAACCCGCCTGCTCTGGTCCGAGTCCGGCGAAAGCCTCGCCCGCCGCCTCATCGACCGCCTCCAGCAGGTAAACTAAGCTGTGCGCTGCACCCTGTACGCTGCACGCTGAAATTTCCCCTGAGACAGCCGCGACACCTTAGGCGCATACTACGTCTAACATGAGCAGGGTTTCGCTGCCCTCAAAGGAGGGTCCCATGCCCACCCGCAAACTTCCCATCCGCCTCCTTGTGCTTGCCGGTCTGGCGTTTTCCGGCGCCTGTCTTATGGCTCAGACCAGCTCCGCCCCTGCGTCGACGACCACCCCTGCCGGTTCGGCCACCCCTGCCGCGCAGCAGACCTCCGATTCCAGCCGTTCCGTCCAGGATTGCGATGGCCCCGTGCTGCATCGCGCCCCGAGCGCAGGCGGCGACGTGTGCGGTACCCAGATCCCCGTCCCGCCCGCGGCCGCTCAGGCTGACTCGAGTCCCAACCCCACCTTCGATCCCAATGTGAACCCCTTCAAGCAGGAGCAGCCCCTTCCCAACGGCGAGATGCCCGGCGTCAAGGCGGGCAGCATTGAGGACGTCAATGCGGTCGGCACCCGTTGCATCGGCTGCCGCGGCATGGGCAACTGGTACTCCACCGACTCCGAAATCCGGATGGGCGCGCAGTACGCGAAGGAGATTTCTCAGAGCACCCGCTTCATCACCGATCCCGTCGTGACCGAATATGTCAACCGCATCGGTCAGAACATTGTCAAGAACTCCGATTGCAAAGTCCCCTTTACCATCAAGGTCATCGACTCTGACGTCATCAACGCCTTCGCTCTCCCCGGCGGCTTCTTCTTCGTCAACTCCGGACTCGTGCTGGCCGCCGATGAGGAAGCCGAGCTCGCCGGCGTCATGGCCCACGAGACCGCTCACGTCTGCGCCCACCACGCCGCGCGCGAGATGACCCGCGCCAACTATGCCCAAATCGGCATGGTCCCGCTCATCATGATGACCGGCTATAGCTGGACCGGTTACGGCATCTACGAAGCCGCCCAGCTCATGATCCCCGTCACCTTCCTTGAATTCTCCCGCGAGTTCGAGGCCCAGGCCGACTACCTCGGCGTCCAGTACATGTACCGCGCCGGCTACGATCCCGAGGCCTTCATCAGCTTCTTTGAGAAAGTCGAGAACCTCGAGAAGCAGAAGCCCGGCGCCGTCGCCCGCGTCTTTGAGGACCATCCCCAGACTCCCGACCGCATCATCGCCACCGAGCGCGAAATCGCAACCATCCTGCCGCCGAAGGATGAGTATCTCGTCACCACCTCGGAGTTCAACGATGTCAAGGCCCGTCTGGCCCGCATCGAGAACAAGCGCCGTCTGATGGACAACCACACCAACCGGCCCACCCTGCGCCGCGCCAGCACCGACAACAATGGCTCGGATCAGCCGACCCTCCATCGCCGCGACGACGACTCCAACAGCAACTAGCCTCAATCCTTCTGCGCGATCACGAGGGCTTCGCTTTCATGCGAAGCCCTTTTACTTCTGCTGGCGGTGTTGTGTGCTCGTTCTCACCCCCGCAGGCTTTCAATGGGATCGACGCGCAGCGCCTTTCGTGCCGGAATCAGGCTGGCCGCGCAGGCCACGCCCAGAAGCACAAGCGGCGCCACAATAAAGGTCTGCAGGTCATGCGCGCTGGTCTGGTAGAGTGCGCTGCTCATCAGCCGCGCCAGCGCCAGACCGGCGGCCAGGCCCACGACAATGCCGATTCCGGCCAGCGTCAGACCCCCCCGGACCACCAGCCGCACGAAATCCTTCCCCTCGGCGCCGAGCGCCAGCCGAATTGCCAGTTCCTGCCGTCGCTGCACCGTGGTCCAGGCGACCATCGCCGCCAGACCAATCGCCGCGAGCAACAGGGCCGTCGCTGAAAACGCCGCCAGCAGCAGCATGGTCAGCCGCGGCTGTGCTCGATCCGTGTCCATCAGATCGTCCAGGGTCCGCACGTCGGTCACCGGCTGGTCCGGATCGACGGCCGCTACCTGCGCCTCGACCGCCTGCGCCAGGCTCAGCGGCGCCACCGCGGTACGCACCAGCAGATTCATGTCGCCCCACGGCAGTTGCGCAAACGGGAGGTAGATTTGCGGCTGCGGCGCAGCCGCCACCCCGCTGTTGTGAACATCCCCCGCGACTCCCACCACCTGTGCCGGCTGCGTCCAGCGCCCGATTGTCACCGTCTTGCCCAGAGGATTCTCCCCGGGCCAGAAGCGCCGCGCAAACGCCTCATTCACGATCGTCACCTTCGGGCCCTCTGCGTCGTCGGCGTCCGTGAACTCCCGCCCCGCCAGCAGCGGCACCTCGAGCGTGTGGAACCACCCCGGGCTCACCGCCTCCACATCCAGAAACGGCCGCTGCGCCAGAGGAACCGCAGGCTGGCCCTCCGGCAGCATCGGCGTGATGCGCTTCGTTTCCAGCGGCAGCGCGGCGGAGACAGCAGCGCTGCGCACGCCCGGCAGCGCCTCGACGCGCCGCAGCACCTCTCTGAAGAAATCGATCTGCTGCTGCGGTTTCGCGTACTTCTCCGTCGGCAGCGAAACTCCCATCGTCAGTACGCTGCGTGCTTCGAAGCCCGAGTCGGTGTGCAGCAGGCGCGCAAAGCTGCGCACCAGCAGCCCCGCTCCGACCAGCAGCAGCAGCGACAGAGCCACCTGTCCCACCACCAGGCTGCTGCGCAGACGTGCCCGGCTTCTGCTGCCGGAGATGCCACGTCCTTCATCGCGCAGCGTCGCATTGAGATTCGTGCGCGCGACCTGTAGCGCCGGAAAAAGCCCACTCAGAATCCCTGTCAGCGCCGAGACGCCGACTGCAAACAGCAGCACCCGTGCGTCCAGCGTGACCGGTAAACCTTGTGGCAGCGTCCCGGTCGCCAGCGCCTCCAGCGTCCGGTCCGCGGTCCATGCCAGCAACACTCCCAACCCGCCTGATGCCGCAGCCAGCAGCAGGCTCTCCGTCAGCAACTGGCGGAACAGCGCCGCTCTGCCTGCGCCCAGCGCCGACCGCACCGCCATCTCCCGCCCGCGCGCGAGCGCGCGCGACAAGAGCAGGCTGGCCACATTCGCGCACCCGATCAGCAGCAGCAGCCCCACCGCCCCCATCAGGATCCAGATCTTCTCCCGCACGCCCGCCACCACCAGATCCCGCAACGGAGCTGCCCTCATGGTCGTAGTCGGGGCGCTGTCCGCCACACCGGGATTTTCCCTGAGGTAGCGCTCATTCAGCACCGCCAGCTCGGCGTTCGCCTCAGCCAGACTCGCGCCGGGCGCGAGCCGCCCGATGTAGCTCAGATACCCGACACCCAGCCGTAGCCGTGCCGTCGGCATCAGCGTCAGCTCGAAATACCGCGGTGTCCAGACCTCCGCGCGCCCCACAAACGGGAAGCCGACCCCCGCCGGCAACACCCCAACCACGATATTCGACACCCCGTCCAGGTCGATCGCTCGGCCCACCACCTTCGGATTGCTCCCGAACCGTGAGCGCCACAGCGCGTGGCTCAGCAGGACCACCGGCTTGCTCTCCGGCTGCCCGTCCGCCGCAACGAACGTCCGCCCCAGCTCCGGCCGCACGCCCAGCAGCGAGAAAAAGTTTGGCGTCACCCGCGCCACCGGCAGTTGCACCGGCTCGCCCGCTCCGGTCAGGTTCAGATTGTCCGTCGTCCATGCGGCTGCGGTCAGCGTTTTCGCGCCGTCGCGCAGCAGTTCATACCGCTGCAGCGTGCCATTGGTCGGCTGCGCAGCATCCTGCTGCGTTATGCTCACCAGTTGCTGCGGCCGTGCATAAGGAAACGGCCGCAGCAGCACCGCGCTCGTTACGGAAAAGATCGCCGTGTTCGCGCCGATCGCCAGTCCCAGAGTCAGAACCGCCACCACCGCGAGACCCACATCGCGGCGCAGCCTTCGCAGCCCAAATCGCACATCCCGCAGCAAGCTCCACATGTCGGAAATTGTAGGTCACGCGGTA
>JASIAO010000336.1 GCA_030041955.1 Acidobacteriaceae bacterium
CGTCATAGGCGGTCACCGCGCTTCCGTCTTCCACGCGGCCCAGTGTCGGGGTCATTTTCGCGGCATGCAGCAGAGCGGAAACCAGCGTCGTCTTCCCGCTGTGCGCATGCCCCACTACAGCCACATTGCGAATCTCGCTTCCTGGATAGCTCTTCATAAACAGCTCCTTGTTCGATGGGATATGGGTGCCCCACCCCGGTCCGCGGCTTCATTGCGGACAGGGTGGGAGGCTGTGAGTCGTGCGCGCGAAACCAGCAAGTAGAAATCAAGGGCAGGGAAGCCCACCGTGACAGCGGGCACTGGTCTCATAACTGCGGGCTTCCTTTTGAGGGCATGTGTGAGACCCGCCGCCGAAGCGGGGCTCATGTTCTCGGCCGAAGCCGAAAACCTATATATGAGACCAGTGCTCGGCACAGAAATCTCGCCGAGGCGTCGTCTGGGGCGTCGGTCGGGAGGCGGAATGTGTTCCGGCGCGCAGCGCTTGCGTGCCGGTCGACCAGGAATTCGGTCGGCTTCCGGCATGTTCGGTCCCTGTTTCAGGCGCGCCCTGGCGGACGCACCCGCGGAAACTCGGAGAATAGCACAGCGAGGCCAGAGCTGTGCACCGCCAGGCGCATGAGACCTTCTGTCCCTGGATTTCGCCCCGAAAGCCTTCCTGTTGTGTGTTCAGAGAGGTTTTCTGGTTTTGTATCAGGGCATGGCTTCAGCCATGCCGCAACCGGCGCAAATGAAAGATGGGCTTGAACCCCTGAGGGCCGCCATCGCACGTTTGGCCTAATGTATCCCCATAGCCATTCATGACCATCACTCCCAGTCCGTCTCCCAGGCGAAACCGTATCGGGCTCGGCGTCGTTCTGGTACTTGCTGGCCTCTACAGCGGATATACGACACTCGCACCCTCTTCACGAATGGCACGCGCCAGTAATACGGGAGAACTGGTCGTCATGCTCCTGATTGCTGCAACTCTGCTTGGGGGAGGGCTCTATTTGATCGTGGAAAGCCGCCAAACGCCTGCGGGATCCCGGGATTCTCGCGATCCTGCGCGGTAGAAAACCACCTTGCCAGGCGAAACCAGCTGCATCAGCAGGTCGAAATCCCACCGCCCGCCTACCGCACCGGCTCCACCACCACCGCCGTGCCGTACGCCAGCACTTCCGTCACGCCGCCCATAACCTCCGTGGCGTCGTAGCGCGCCCCGATCACCGCATTGGCGCCCATCTCCCCCGCGTGCTCCAGCATCAGCCGGAATGCATCCTCGCGGCTGCGTTCGCACAGCTTCGTATATAGAGAAATGTTGCCGCCCACCAGCGTCTGCAACCCGGCGCCGATGTTGCCGAGCAGCGATCGCGAGCGGACGATAATGCCGCGGGCGATTCCCAGCGTCCGCACGATCCGGAAGTTATCCAGTTCGAAGGCGGTCGTCACCATGTCATGAGGTACAGGGCCTGTGGCTTGCATATGCGCAACAGAATACGCCCGATACGCCGCAGCCGGAGAAAGTTCATTTTCACGGTACCGGCGCTACCATAGAGCTACGGAGTAGCTTCGGCCATGGGCTCCGCATCCCAAAGAATCGTGGGCCGCAACTTCAATTGGATCTGGTTTCTCGGCGCGGCGGTCTGGTTCCTCGACGCCGCGCTCAGCATGCGCCATGGCGCGCTGGGCCGCGGCCTGGCTAACGCCGCCGTCTCCGTGCTCTTCCTCGTCGTGGGTATGCTTTTCCGTCGCCAGGCCCGGCGCCAGACCAACCGCAACCGCTAGGGCTTACGGCTTACGGGATACGGTTTAGAACCACCTCGCACCGCCCTTCGCCGGCGCCGGCATAGCCGCCGGGGATCAGGAAACACCGTGGCTGGCCAGCAACTGGGCGATGCTCACTTTCAGGATGACCCGGGAATTCGGGTCGCCGCCGCTGGAGGCGGGTCGAGCACCGGTCAAGTAGAGGGTTTTCAGGTCGGGGGAGAGTCGCGCTTCGACGCCGTGCACATCGCTGGAGAGGACGGAGCGAAGATCGACCGGATCGCTCCAGCCGCTTGCGGTGTGAAAGACGATGAAGAGGTCGGTCGCGTGGGTCGCAGGCGGACGAGGCGAGGAAAAAATCAGGAACGACTCATCGGGAGCGACGGCGGGATCGTAGTCGCCATAGGTGGTGTTGGAGAAGGATGCGCGGACCGGCGCTTCGTAGCGGCCATTGCGGAACTGGGATCGATAGATGTGAAAGACGCCTCCGCCGTCGTCGGCGCGCATGAAGTAAAGACTGCCGTCCGCGGTCACAGCCGGGCTGAAAACCGCGTCGTTGGCGTTGATGGAACCGGGCAGGAGCTGCGGTTTTTCCCAGGTGTGGCCCTTCCGGGTGACTTTCCAGAGGTGACCTCCGGCGGCAGGAAAAACCTTGTCGTTGTAGTGCCCATCGAGCCGGGCCCCGGACGGCGTCGTGGCACGATTCGAAGCAAAGACAAGGAACTTTCCGCTCGGCGCAAAGGCCGGTTCGAGATCGCGATCGTGCCCGGAAAACGGTGCGGTCTGCGGATCGGACCATTGGCCGCCGGTCCACCGGGAAACGACGATGACACTCGTCTTGTTGTCGGCCTCGGCGAAGTAGACCCGTTTGCCGTCAGGGGAGAAGGCTGGCGACATATTGTACGGAACAGCACTGGCTATCTCGCCGGGAACGAAAACGGTGACCTGCGCCTGTCCGGCGGCCCGGAACGACGAGGAAACGAGCGCGAGAAGGGAGAGCGCGCAGACTTGTGCCGAACATTGGACGAGACGTATCAACAGGAGCCTCCTCATTGAGTGCCGATCGTGCCTCAAAAAACGGCCGCGCCACACGGAATTCCAATGACAACAGCTGAAGCGAAGATGCCCTGATCCCTGGCCCCTGGTACTCTGACCAGCTGATGTGGTTCCTCGCGCGCGCAGCGGTCCCGCGCGGCGGGACGGCGGTAGAAGCCCCGGCTTTTAAGCCGGGGCTTCAAAGCCTCAGACAATCAGGGCCTTTAGGCCCGGAAATCTTCATGCAGTTCGAGCACGGGCCCTAAGCCTCTCCCTCCGCCACCCGCACGCACTCCTCCAGAATTTCCAGCGCCACCTCCGCCTCTTCTCGCTTGACGATCAGCGGGGGCGCCAGCCGGATCGAGTTTTCCCCGCAGCCCAGAATCAGCAGCCCGCGCTCGAAGGCCAGTTCCACAATCCGGTCCCGCAGTGCCGGAGCGGCTTCGCGCGTCTTCTGGCTCTTCACGATCTCGATGCCGATCATCAGCCCGCGCCCGCGCACCTCGCCCACTGTCTTGTGCTTCGCTGGCCACTGGTTCAGCCGCTCCATCATCCACGCGCCCTGCTTCGCCGCATTGGCCATCCCCTCGCGCTCCAGCACGTCCAGCGTGGCCAGCGCCGCCGCCAGGCACACCGGGTTCCCGCCGAACGTAGACGCATGTGAGCCAGGCTTCCAGTCCATGATCTCCGCCTTCGTCATGCACACGCCCAGCGGCATGCCGCTCGCGATGCCCTTCGCCATGCACACCATATCGGGCTCCACGCCCGTGTGCTCGATCGCCCACCACTTGCCGGTGCGCCCCGCGCCCGACTGCACCTCATCGGCCACCAGCAGGATCCCGTACTTGTCGCAGATCCGCCGCAGCTCCTGCATAAAGTTCGTCGGAGCCACCACGTATCCGCCCTCCCCCTGAATCGGCTCCACAAAGATCGCCGCCACTTCCTCCGGCGGCAGCACCGTCTTGAAGAGCCGGTCCTCGATGTACCGCGCGCAGCCCAGCGCGAATGCCTCGGCCTCCTGCGGCCCTCCCTCGCACCCGCGATACACATTCGGATACCGGATGTGCGTCACTCCCGGCACCAGCGGCGCAAACCGCCTCCGCTGCTGCGGCTTCGACGCGGTCAGCGACAATGCTCCCATCGTGCGCCCGTGGAACGCCCCCAAAAATGCAATCACGTTCTGCCGCCCGGTGTGATACCGCGCCAGCTTCAGCGCGCACTCAATCGCCTCCGCGCCCGAGTTCCCGTAGTAGAAGCGGTGCGGCCCCGGCATCGGCGCAATCTTCGAGAGGCGCTCCGACAGCGTCACCAGGCTCTCGTAATAAAAATCCGTGCCCGACATGTGGATCAGCTCGCCGGCCTGTTTCTGAATCGCCGCCACCACCTCCGGATGACAATGCCCCGTCGACACCACCGCAATGCCCGCGGCAAAATCCAGAAACTCGTTGCCGTCCACGTCTTCCACGCGCGCGCCGCGCCCGCGCTTTGCCACCAGCGGATACGACCGCGTGTAGCTGGGCGAAATTAGCCGGTCGTCGGCGTCCACCAGCTTCCTGGCCTTCGGCCCCGGCAGCGCCGTGATCAGCTTCGGTCCGTACTGGGTTGTCATTTCCTGGGTCGCGGTCATCGTCTTCTCCTTCGCAGTGGCGAACGTTGGGTGATCGGTCGCGAGGCTGGCAATAGTGCAGCCTCCTGTCGGGCTTCGTTTCCGCCGGGCCCCGCCGAACGAACTTCGCCGGAGTGCCGGACGTGCCGCAAAGTTCTTCAAACCTGATCGGGCCTGGTGTTGTATCAGGGCACGACTTCAGTCGTGCCGGAAGGCCAGCAATTGAAACCGGGCTTGAGCCCCTGAGGGAAATTCGGAGAGTGACTCCTGGCTCGGTGCTGGCAGACTCTTCAGTCCGCTCGCCGCTCCTCGCAGTGAGGCGAGTCGGCGCCGCCGGCTTAGTCGCTCCCGAACAAACTAGGTCGCGTCCTGGTGGGCAGAATGCGCAAAAACCGCCGCGGTGCCATCGCGCGCACAAACGAGCCATTCCAGCTTTTCCGGCTGAATCCCTTCGCATTGGCGGCAGCGCAGCGCATCGTCTCTGTCCCGGAGCATACCACGCCGCAGCAACCATCCGACACCCCGCGCTACAGCAGCGCAATTTTCGGCGTCACGCCCGCACGCGCGGCGCGGCCTGCCAGCTTCCTGTCGAACGTCATAAATTTCGCCGCCTCGCCCGAGCTCGCCACGCGCAGCGCATCCGCAAAATCCATCCCCGCGGCAAACCACTCCAGCGCCTGCGCGACTGCCGGCGCATCTTCCACGCGCACAGTTGGCAGTCCCGCTAGGCCGCGCAAAGCGGCCATAGTCGCCTTACGGTCGAACCCATACGCGGCACGCAGCACCCATTCTGTTTCGAGAAGGACGGTCTTCAGCAGCAGGATGACTTCGGTACGCAGCAACCGTGTAGCGTGCGCGGTCTGCGTGCTGTCGTCGCGCGCCAGATAACGGACCACGACATTAGTATCGACCGCGAGCATGACGTTCCCTCACTCCTTTGGCAATGGCCTCATCCATCTCCTCGATCGTCTTCGGTTTGCCCTTGTACTGCAGGATTCCCTCCACTTCCTCAAAAGTCGTGGGCGGAAAATGCTTCTCCCTCCGCAGCAGCACCCCGTCCCGCGTCTCCTCCACAATCAGCGTCGTCCCCGGCCCCCACTTCTTTCGCGTTCGCACTTCCAGCGGCAGTACCACCTGCCCTTTCGATGAAACCCGCGTCGTTGCCATGGCCACCTCCGGTAAGACTAAGTAAGATTATATCGCCTCGCTGGAAAATCACATCAGTCGGAATCAACGACTCTTCTGTGTTCTCCGTGTCCCCTCTGTGGTGAAAAACGAACTCCCTCCTGGCATAATGTTGTTGACTTCAGGAGCCGCTCGTTGAACCCCCGCTCGATTCTGCCTGCCCTTCTGCTCGCCGCCGCGCTGCCCGCTGCCTTTGCTCAGAAAATCGAAATCACCCCGGACACCGTTCTCCTCGATCAGGTCCCTTCCATCCGCGTCACCGGCCTTGAGCCCGCCGCCGCCGTCACCCTCGCCGCCGATCTCACCGACGGAGCCGGCCAGTCCTGGACCTCCTCTGCCGATTTCATCGCCGACGCCCACGGTGCCATC
>JASIAO010000337.1 GCA_030041955.1 Acidobacteriaceae bacterium
GTGGCCCAGTCGCAGTCGGAGATGACCGAGCTGATCCTGCCCAACGACACCAACACTCTGGGCAACCTGCTCGGCGGCCGCCTCATGAACTTCATCGACCTCGTCGGCGCCATGGCCGCCATCCGCCACGCGCGCAGCTACGTCGTCACCGCCTCCATGGAGCACATCGACTTCATCGCGCCGGTGCATGTCGGCGACCTGCTCATCCTCAAGTCTTCGCTCAACCGCGCCTTCCGCACCTCCATGGAAGTCGGCGTCAAAGTCTGGGTCGAGAACACGCTGGCCGGCGTGCATCATCACGTCGCCTCCGCGTACCTCACCTTCGTCGCCATCGATTCCCAGGGCCGCCGCGTGCCCGTCCCGCCGCTCACCACGGAAACCGAAGAAGAAAAGCGCCGTTTCGAAGACGCCGGCCGCCGCCGCGAAATCCGCGAGTCCGAAGCACGCCGCCGCCGCATCCCCAAATTCGACCCCACTGCCCCAGTCAAGGCGTAGACGTGTTCTCGCTGACCCGCTAACTTGCTAACCCGCCAACCCCCTGACTCGCTGGCTCTTCCTGATCGCTGATCACTGTTTACTGATATCCTCACCGTTCACTGACCTCTGCCCCTGTACGCTGTACGCTGCACGCTGTACGCTGGTTTTATGTCCACCCCCCCGCCGCCCGCCGCTCTCCCCGGCGTCAAATCCATCGTTGCCATCGGATCAGGAAAGGGCGGCGTCGGCAAAACCACGCTCGCCGTCAATCTCGCCGTCGCGCTCGCGCAGCTCGGCCATCGCACCGGCCTCATCGACGCCGACATCTACGGCCCCAACGTCCCGCTCATGCTGGGCGCCTCGCGCCAGCCGCGCGTGCTCGCCAACAATCAGATCGAGCCCAACCTCGCCCACGGCGTCAAAGTCATCTCCATCGGCTTCCTCTCGCCCGGCGACAAGCCGCTCGTCATGCGCGGCCCCATGCTCCACCAGATCATCCGCCAGTTCCTCCAGCAGGTCGAGTGGGGCGAGCTCGACATCCTCCTCATCGATCTCCCCCCCGGCACCGGCGACGTCGTCATCTCCCTCGTGCAGACCGTCCCGCTCACCGGAGCCGTCGTCGTCTCCACCCCCTCCGACGTCTCGCTGCAGGACGCGCGCAAGGCCCTCGAAATGTTTCACCAGGTCAACGTCGAAGTCCTCGGCATCGTCGAGAACATGTCGCACTTCACCTGCCCGCACTGCCATCACGAGATCGACATCTTCTCCCGCGGCGGCGCCGAGCGCACCGCGAAGCAGTTCAACATCCCGTTCCTCGGCTCCGTCGAGCTGGTCCCCGAGATCCGCCAGGCCGGCGACACCGGCATGCCCATCGCTCTCGCCGGTCCCGAATCTCCTCACGCCGCGCAGTTCTACGCCATCGCCAGCCATCTCGCCGACCGCGCCCTCGTTCAGGCTGCCAAATCCGAAAACATCTTCGAAATCAGCTAGGCGAAATGATCCGGACCCGGCGGGTGCCATCCGCATCGCTCCATGTTCAACGTGACCTCGGTTAGGAATCTCTTCTTGTGCCTTTCGAGTTGAGCGGCCGCAAACACCGAATCAAGCTTCCGGTTAGCTGACCAGCAACGCGATCGGAGTAGCAGCATTGATGACTCGCCTTGCTGCTGTGGTGGCAGTTACGTGGAATTCATGAAACTGAATATGAATTCAGTAATCTCGCTCGCTTTTTACTTGACATCGTCGCTAAGAGGTACTAGCCTCCCTGCACCTTTTCAATCCCCTGGTACAAGGAGCACTGACATGGCAGCACCGAAAGTTGCGATTGCCGGCACAGTTAACAACAAGCCCTTGACACCCGAGTTGCAGACAAAAGTACAGGCCGCCCTTAAAAGCTCGATAGAAAGTGAATTGAACATTCGCCCACCCTTTCACATCGAGATCACTCACATAGACATCACTTTCGACAAAGTGTAGGCCAAAAGAGCTCCTGCTCTTTTCTTACCGATGTTGCGCGTCAGAAATCTACCTCTTCTTTGAGAGGTCGCGGTAACTGTGTGTCTTTTGACTTCGACCGCTGGCCATGCGGAGAACTTGCATGAGTGAGGTCCGACAGTCCAGGGAAACCAGGTACGTGAGTCACGCTGTTTTGAAGGTGGCATCGCGCTGCAATCTGAATTGCTCTTATTGCTACGTCTTCAACATGGCCGACTCTACCTGGAAAATACGGCCGCCGCTTATGTCGGATGAGGTGTTTGAAGCGGCACTCGAACGCATTCGCCAGCAATGCTGCGCTACCCGCCAGGATCGATTCCGCATAGCTTTCCATGGGGGAGAACCATGTCTTATCGGTCACGATAGGTTTGACGCCTGGTGCGGAAGAGCACGCGCTGTCCTTGGAGAAATGGTGCAGTTAGGTCTCGTCATCCAGACGAACGGAACGCTGCTGGATTCGGAGTGGATAGAGTTATTCCAAACCCATCACGTGGCGGTCGGGCTCAGTATGGACGGTCCGAGGGAGATTCACGATGCGGTGAGGGTCGATCATCGCGAACAGGGCTCGTATGAGCGGGTGGAGCGCGGACTGAGACTTCTGCAGGAAGGGGCAGTGCCCTATGGCATCGGTTGTGTGATCCCCCTTGGCGCCGATCCTCTCACGGTGCACCGTCATTTCCTGGACCTCGGTTGCACCCAGATTACCTATCTGATGCCGCACTTCACCCACGATACGATCGCCCCCATCCGGCAGCGCTATGGCCCCACGCCCTGTGCCGATTTCCTGATTCCGATCTTCGACCATTGGTGGTTCGAGAGCACCATGGAGGTGCAGATAAACGATCTGAAGGATCTTGCGCGCGTGATCATGGGCGGCAGGAGTCACAGTGAGGCGGTTGGTAATTATCCGCCGTGTTATGTCTTCATCGAACCGGATGGGGAGATGGAGGGGCTGGACAATCTGCGCGCTTGTCGCGACGGACTTTCCAGAATCAGGCTGAACGTACGCAATTCGAGCTTCTCCGATCTGCTGCATACCGAGACCATGCATTCCCAGGCGATCTTCGAGGGCATGCCGATCTCGCAAACCTGCCGCGATTGCGTAGAAGGTGAGACCTGCCGCGGCGGTTATCTTCCCCATCGCTATTCCGCCGCTCGCGGCTTCGACAATCCGAGCGTCTGGTGCGCGGACCTGTTAAAGCTGTTTACCCATCTGCGAATCCGGATGGGGGTGAGTATTGAAGAGACTCACGAGCGCCAGCGTATGCTTGCGGCGAGGGACGCTCCGATCCTCGATGCGGAGGACGTGCACGCCTTTTGAGGGCTAAGGGAAAAGCTGGGTTCCAGCCAAAGCAATAGGACCTCCCCCCAGTCGTTCCGGTTAATATGCCGGGTACCCGGGATTCGACCCGATCCCTCGCACACCTCCTGCGCCGGGAACGAAGGCCTTCCCGATCCTGAATTGATGTTTGCGTTGCTGAAAACCGCTCACTTTCCCGCTTCTCCCGAACGTGAGGCTCCTAGAATGGAGCCGTACTTCGGGAGGTGGGGTATGAAGCGTCTGGCTGAAATTTTGGTGCTCGGCGGAGCGTTCCTGCTTGCGGTGCTTGTTCCAGCTCTCGAACTGGCCAGGCACGGTGTCGATATCTTAGCTCCTCTCTATTTCGTCCTCCTGGTGATTGGAACGTTGCTGTACCTGCTTCCGGCCTTGCTCGCCGGCTACAGGAACAGTCAGCATGCGACATCGATCACCATTGTGAACCTGCTTCTGGGATGGACGATTGTCGGGTGGGTTATTTGCCTGGGCTGGGCCGCATACGGCCACGAGTCAAAGAGAATCGACAAGCCCGCTCACTCGCTGACATAAGGACCGGCCGGAGGACTGCCGGAGGCTGCCGCGCGCGGAACTCCGGTTTGCCGTTGATTCGGCAACAACGCAGTCCACGCCCTGGCTGGCCCTCCTGAATCGTCTATGAACACCTGGGGTCCAGCGCCATGCGCAGGATCTGGAGAAGTTCAGTGGGGTGAACAGGTTTGAAGATCAGTTCGAAATCATAGCCACGCCGCCGGGCGTCACTCAGCAGGTTTTCGGTTACCGCTTTCCCGGATATGAGGATGACCTTGCAACCGGGAACCGCTGAAGTGATCCGGATCGCCGCCTCAATGCCGTTCATATCAGGCATCATGACGTCGGAGAGGAACAGATCGGGCTGCCAATCTTGTGCCCTCTGCACGGCTGGATCGCCGCCGTATACAGCAATGGCTTCGAAACCGTGCTGTATCAGTATCAGCCTGAGCGTCTCGGCGATGGTTTCTTCGTCATCGGCGATGAGAACCCTCGGCCGGAGTTCAACTTTGCTGTTCTCAGCGTCAGCGCGCTGTGGCGGATTCAACTCTTTCCTCTTTCCGGCAAATCTGCAGCTTTTTGGGGAATAAGGGGACCGACGAACGGCCAAATCAGATTAGCATATTAGTATTCGCTCATTTCCGTAGTGGCATAATACGACAGATGCCGGACTCTCTTCGTCAATTCAAAACCGAGATTTTTCAGGCCCTGGCCAATCCTACCCGCATTGCAATTCTGGATGAGTTGCGGGAAGGTGAACTCACAGTCAGCGATATCGTGAGACGCCTGGAGGTTGAGCAGTCGAATTTGTCGCAGCATCTGGCCGTCATGCGTGCCCGGCAGATCGTGCTGGCTCGCAAATCAGGCAGTCAGGTCTTCTATTCCGTTCGCGACCCTCTGATCTTCCAAATCCTCGACCTGATGCGCCGCTATTTCCAGAATCAGGTCAGCGAATCAATCATTCTTCTTGAGGAGAGCGAACACCGGTCGAAAATCAAAGGACGAAGAGTGGCTTCTCGGCGAAGCTGAAACGCCAGCCGCGTGTACGCTCCGGCTTGATAACGCGCGTTGTGGCCGGATCGCCGCCCGCTCAAACCGTTGTGCGACCCGCCCCTCCCCCCTTAGTCGCCCCTCATTCCCCATCGGTGCCATTGAGTGTTGCATCGATCGGAGTCAGCATCTCCGTCATGAAAGTCAACCTCAGTACCCGGCCGTCCCGCCCCAACGCGTTCGGGCCCGGAACCATCCCCATCACCTTAACCATCCGCCCCGCGTGCGGCCTGCCCGGAGACTACGAGTTCCCAACGGACAGCGCGGCGCTGCTGCGCTTGCTTCGCCTGCAGACCGACCTGCCCGGCTATGTGCTTGACGTTTTCGCAACCGAGCTGCGCGCCCGGCTCGCCGCGCGGCTCATGGGTGTGGAACTGAGTGAGAGTGTCCTCACCGACATCGGCTACTTTATCGACTAGTACTCTGACCGGATGATTCGCTGCCCGTCGCGTAGCTTGCGGTAGAAGCCACGGCCTTCAGGCCCGGAAAACCTCATGCGGTCACCCTGCTGGCAAAGTCGCACCACCGGCGTCTGAACATCCCCCACGCGCAGTTCCCGCATCGCCGGCAATGTCGCCGATTGCACCCTCCCAGGCAGCGAACTCCGAAAACACCTTCCAGGAGTCGGTTAGACGCAATCAGCCCAATCCGCCCCGTCATCGGAGCCGGCCCCAGGATCCCCCCATACTGTGCCCAATCTCCAGGCGCGCCCGCCGGAACAGAAAAGTTATCGTCGATCGTTTCGGAAATGGAGTAAACTCTCTGCGCCCCCTGCTCAGTAGTTCCGCTCCCGGAAAATCCTTATCGCCGTGAGGCGCCCTATGGCTTTGGAAATCGGCCGGCGTATAGGCGACTACGAAGTTCTGGCCCTGCTCGGGTCAGGTGGAATGGGCTGCGTTTACCGGGTCCGCAATATCATCTCCGATCGGGTCGAGGCCATGAAGGTTCTGCTGCCCGACTACGCGGCCGAACCGGAACTGGCCGCGCGATTCATGGCGGAGATCCGCATCCTCGCCGGCCTCGAACACCCGAATATCGCCCAGCTCCGCACCGCCTTTCAGTTCGAAAACCAGATCGTGATGGTGATGGAGTTTGTCGAAGGAGCGACCCTCGACAACCTCGCCCGCCAGGGCCCCATCCCGCCCGATCAGATCCTGGAGTACTCCAGCCAGGTCCTGGGCGCGCTCAGCTACGCGCACAGCCGCGGCGTTACTCACCGTGACATCAAGCCGGCGAACATCATGATTACCGCGCACGGCCTGGCCAAGCTCATGGATTTCGGCATCGCCAAGTCGACCACCGACCTGCAGCTCACTCGGCCCGGAACCACCATGGGCTCGGTGTATTACATGTCGCCGGAACAGGTCCGCGGCGGCACCGTCGACGCCCGCTCCGATATCTACTCCTTCGGCATCACCCTCTACGAAATGCTGGCGGGGCGCAAGCCATTTCAGGCGGACACCTCCTTCACCGTGCTCAACGCCCATCTCAACGAAGCGCCGGTGCCGCCGATTCAAATCAACCCCAGTCTGCCTCCGGCTCTCAACGACATCGTGCTGCGCGCCATTGCCAAGGCGCCCGCGGACCGATTCCAGTCCGCGGACGACTTTCGCAGTGCGCTTCGCGGACTGCAGCAGACTTCCATCCCGGCGCAAATGCCGAAGGCCGGTATTGCGCCGGTTGCAGCCGCTCCCGCGCGCCCTCACCCGCCGGAAAGTCACCGCGGTGTCTGGATTGGAGTGGGAGCCGCCATGGCTCTGCTCGCACTCATTGCCGCGGCCATCGCGCTGCCGCACGCCTTTGTGACCCATGCAGGCCAGCACACGCAGCCGGCCGCGGCCACAGATTCTCCGATGTCGCCGAATTCCCCAACACAGCCGGTGTCCGGTGTGGCCAGCCCGGCGCCGGCTGCCGCCGGCACGGCGGGCCAACCCTCCCCCGTGCCTGCAGCGCCGCCGGCGTCGGCGGCAGAACAGAATCCGCAGCCGCGCGCGCAACCGCAGCCTGCCCGGCATTCCGCGGCCGGCGCAACTCCAGTCACGCCTCCAGCGCAACCGGCCGCAGACACAACAGCCCCGGCTCCGCCGCCTGGACCCACGCAGGAGGAGATTCGGCAGTCGCGCAACCGCTTTGCAGACCTCGACGCGCGCGCCGATGCGGCTAAAACCGGCGTGCAGAGCATCCGCCGGCAGCAGCAGGCGCAGGGATTCGACCTGCGCGGCGACATCCTTGCTGCGATGAACCGGCTGGATCACGACATGAGCGCGGCGAACCAGGCAATGAACCAAAATGACCTGGCCTCCGCCAGCCAATACATGGATAGCGCCGACAAGGAGCTGGCAACACTGGAAAGCTTCTTAGGCCGATAGGAGAAAACCCACATGCGCAGACTTGTGCTTTCCCTGATCCTCTTCTTCTCCATCCCCTGCGTTCTGCCCGCGCAACAAACGCCTCCGCCCACCCGCCACCGCGTCGCGGTGCTCGACTTCAACTACGCAACGGTGATGACCACCTCGCAGGCGGTCTTCGGCACCAATGTCGACATCGGCAAGGGCATCTCCGATATGCTCATCGATCGCCTCGTCAACGACGGCACCTACCGCGTGATCGAGCGCAACCAGATCGACAAGATTCTCAATGAGCAAAATTTTTCTAACAGCAATCGCGCCGATCCCGCTACCGCCGCGAAGATCGGCCACGTGCTCGGCGTCGATGCGGTCATCGTTGGCGACATCACGCAGTTCGGCCGCGACGACCAGAGCCACAGCCTCGGCGGCGTCGGCGGCAACTGGGGCGGAGGCGTGCTCGGCCACCTGGGCACCCACAGCGCCAAAGCCGTCGTCGCCATCACTGCCCGCCTCATCGACACCAACACCGGAGAGATCCTCGGCTCCGCCACCGGCACCGGCCAATCCAAGCGCTCCGGCACGAACCTGCTCGCCGGGGGCGCGGGTTCCGGCGGCTACGGCGCCGGCGAAGCCGGCATGAACAGCAGCAATTTCTCTGAGACCATCATCGGTGAGGCGACCAGCGCGGCCGTGACGCAACTGGCCCAGGGACTGGTTGCCGACAGCGGCAAACTTCCCACCGTCACCGTGGCTCCGGTTGTGGTTTCCGGCCTGGTGGCGGATGCCTCCACCCCGGACATCATCATCAACGTAGGCAGCAACGCGGGCGTCAAGGTGGGCGATAAGCTCGTGGTGGCGCGCGTCGTCCGCGTGGTGAAAGACCCGGTAACCGGCAAACCGCTGCGCTCCATCGAGAACAC
>JASIAO010000338.1 GCA_030041955.1 Acidobacteriaceae bacterium
GTCGATGGGGTCTTCGTGCCACTCGGCGGCGATCTCGGAGAGTCGCTTGCCCTGGTACTGACGGAGGGCGGGATTCTGGACGACGGCGATCTCGACGGCGTCGGGGCCGGGAATCTCCTGCCACTCGTTGTCCCAGTCGCCGTTGGGATTGAGCATGTCGGCGCGGATGCGGGCACGCGTGGCGGGATCTTTGAGGCGCTGGATCAGCGCGGCGTCGCCTCCATCGTGCGCCCAGGGAGGAATGAAGGCGGAAAAGGTGTTGAACCACGCGGTGTAGGCGTAGGTGTTGGCGCTGACGTCGACGCCGGAGGCGCGGGCGGCGTCGATTTGCGCGACCACCTGCGGCATCTTGCCCCAATTGCGCTTACCGGCGACCTTGAGGTGCCAGATTTCGACCGGGATGTGGGCTTCACGGCCGATTCGGACCGCTTCGTCGATAGCCTGCGGCTCGGTGTCGCCTTCGCTGCGCATGTGGGTGGCGTAGATGCCGCCGTATTGCGCGGCGACGCTAGCGAGGGCGATGAGCTCATCGGTCTTCGCGTAGGGAGCGGGGGCGTACTGGAGCGCGGTGGAGACCCCGACGGCGCCGTCCTGCATGGCCTGGCGGACGAGGGCCTGCATTTGCGCAAGCTGCGTGGGGGTGGGCTGCACGTCGCCGTCGCCGAGCACCATGCGGCGGACGGTGGCGGCGCCGACGTAGCTGGCGAGATTGATGCCCATGCCCTGGCGCTGGAGACGGGCGAAGTACTGGCGGAAGGTAGTCCAGTCGGGGGTGATCTTGTAGTGTTCGTACTGTTCGTGGTCGGCGGCGACGATGCGGGCGTTGAGAGGCGCGACCGACTCGCCTTCGCCGGTGATTTCGGTGGTGATTCCTTGATAGATTTTCGAGGGCAGGCGGGGATCGACGAGGATGCTGAGGTCTGACTGGCCGAGCATGTCGATGAAGCCGGGGGCGACGACCATGCCGTGGGCGTCGATGGTCTGGCGGCGCGGGGCGCGATCGAGGACGCCGATGGCGGCGATGCGGCCCTGGCGGATGCCGATGTCGCCGGAGTACCACGGCGAGCCGGTGCCATCGATGATGTGGCCGTGGGTGATGACGATGTCGAAGGGAGCGGGCGTTGGCACGGCAGTCTGCGCGGGGACAAGACCCACGGATGCGAGAAGCAGGAGAGCGGCGGCGACGCGCATGGAATTCCTCGCGAGGGATAGGGATAGTATGCGGAGATTGCCCGCCATGCTATCACGCGGCGATCGAACGATGCGGGCGCGTTGTGCCCAGGCGCGAGCACTCTGGGTTACGGCATTTTCAGATTTGGTGTCGCCTTTCCGAGCATGTTGCAGGATCGTCGCTCCCTGTTGGTCGCGCCGACATTGGCGTCGTGGCTTCGGGATACAGCATCTCTGAAAATGCTTTAATCGGAACATGCCGCCGTTGTGGAAACCGGAGAACTGGAGCGCGCGCCTAGCCGAGCTGGAGGCGCGCAGCGGGGAGCTGAAAGAGGCTCCGCTGCGGCGCGATGTGCGCTCGCTGGGATTGTTGCTGGGACGTGTGCTGCGCGAGCAGGCTGGCGACCGGCTTTATGGCAAGGTGGAGGAGCTGCGGCAGTCGGCGATCCGGCGGCGGGAGGCGCAGGCGCAGGGACAGGCGCGCGAAGCCGAAAACCTGATGCAAATGGCGGTGCTGGCGGTGAACTCGCTGCCGGTGGACGATGCGTACCGGCTGAGCCGTGCCTTTGCGTTCTACTTCGAGCTGATCAATCTGGCGGAGACGAATCATCGCAAGCGGCGGCGGCTTTCGCTGCAGATCAGCGGCGAGGCAGACCGGCGCGAAGCGCAGCGAGGCGAGCTGCGTGGGACGCTGCGTGCGATGCGCGAGGCAGGGATCTCCGCGGAGCAGGCGCTGAAGTGGCTGGGGCGGATTCTGGTGGTCCCCGTATTCACGGCGCACCCCACGGAGATTGCTCGGCGCACGGTGTTGATGAAGCGGCGGAGGATGGGCGAGTTTCTCGAGCAGCTGGACCGGATTCCGGTTCCCGAAGAGGAGCTGGCGGCGCTCGAAGAGGCGCTGACGGCGGAGATCACCTCGCTGTGGCAGACCGATGAGGTGCGCAGCCGGCGGCCGGAGGTGACGGACGAGATCCGGATGGGACTCGACTACTACGACGTGTCGATCTTTGAGACGCTGCCGGGACTGTATGAGGAAGTGCGCGCGGCGCTGAAGAGCGAGTACGGCGTGGAGCTGGAGCTGCCGGAGCTGCCGCTGCTGCTGCGCTTCGGGTCGTGGATCGGCGGAGACCGGGACGGGAATCCGTTTGTGACGCCGGAGGTGACCAGGGCTGCGATTACCGCGGCGCGCGCGCGGCTGCTGGAGCACTACGATGCGCGGCTGCAGCAGACGATCGATTTGCTGACCACCTCGGCGCAGCAGTTGCCGGTAAGCGATGAGCTGCGGGCGCGGCTCAGGGACTTCGAGGGTGAGCTGCACCTGAGCGACGATGCGATTTTCGGCGCGCGCTTCGAGTTCGAGACGTACCGGCGGTATCTGATCTGCGTGAGGGCGCGGCTGCTGAAGACCGTGGGCCGGACGAGCGACGATCCGGAGATGGTGGAGTCGGCGCTGGCGGGGATGCCGGGGTATTGCTCGGCGCAGGATTTCCTGGAGGATCTGCGGGTGGTGCGGCGCAGCCTGGCTGCGAACCGCGGGCTGCGGCTGGCAGAGACGCTGATTGATCCCCTGCTGCTGATGGTGCGGACCTTCGGACTGCACCTGCACACATTGGATATCCGGCAGCACGCGCGTGTGCACCGCAAGGCGCTCGAAGAGGCGTCGGCGTGGTGCGCGCAGCAGGGCACAAAGACACCGGAGGCGCTGAGCGCAGAAACGCGGGATGTGATCGAGACCTTCCGCGCGATTGCCGAGATCAAGGCAGGGTGCAGCCCGGAGGCGATCCGGCACTACATTGTGAGCGGCGCGTCGAGCGTCGAGGATGTGATGGCGGTAGT
>JASIAO010000339.1 GCA_030041955.1 Acidobacteriaceae bacterium
CATCGCCAACATGCCCGATGTCATCCGCGCCACGTCGGAACCACTGGCCAAGGTCGACAAGGTCACCATCATCTCCACCGGCGGCGATGCGGCCGGCGCCAACAAGCTCACCGGCGACATGGCGAAGATCGCCGCCCAGGTCCCGGCGCTCTTCGAAGCGCTCTCCGGCATGGACATGCACCAGCTCATGGCCAACATCACTGCCATGCGTCCGCGCGGCGACGGCAACGGCCATGGTCCGGCAGTCATCCCGCCTCTCGTGGAAGGGCACTGATTCAACCGGGCGGAGAGCATCGTCGTTCTCCGCCCGCATCTCTGAAGGGAGGAAAGATTATGGCACTCCTCGAACGCGTTGGAACATTGCTTCGCGCCAACCTGAACGACCTGATCGAAAAGGCCGAAGATCCGGAAAAACTTCTCAAACAGCTCGTCCTCGACATGGAGAACCAGCTCATGCAGGTCAAAACTCAGGTCGCCATCGCGCTCGCCGACGAGCACCTGCTCGAAAAACGGCGCAAAGAACACCTCGACTCCGAAACTGAATGGCACCGGAAAGCGGAGCTGGCCGTGCGCAAGGCTGACGACTCGCTGGCCCGGGCTGCGCTGGCCCGCGCGATCGGCGCCAGATCCATGGCCGAGGGCTTCACGCAGCAGCTCGAAGATCAGAAGGCCGAAGTGGAAACTCTTCGCAATGCGCTGCGAAATCTCGACCAAAAACTCCAGGAAACGCGCAGCCGCTGCGAACTCATGATCGCGGAGGCCCGCCGTGCCCGCGTGGTTGGCCGCGCCCAGCAGGCCGGCGCTGCCATGGGCAAATCCGAGCACACCGCCAGCCTGCAGCGCATGAAAACGCGCATCGCCGGCGCTGAAGCCCGCAACGCCGCCACACGCGAATTGACGGAGGATGACTCTGTGGAAGACCGCTTTGCCGTGCTCGAACGCGAGGAGCAGATCGACGCGATGCTGGCAAACCTGAAACAACAGCACGCGAAGACGGCCTGATCTGTGCCGGGTCAGTGCTGAATGAGCTTTCCGCCATCGAGCAGGGTGACCGGCGGCGGCGTGGCGGGCACTACGGACAGGTCATCCGCGGTGACCGTGGCGTTGCTGATGCGGAGGCCGCGCTCGCCCTGCAGGTGTACGTGGTCCAGAAAGAGCGAAGCGATTGGACTTTCAGGGAGACCAGCGATGATGCCCGTGTCCTTTGCGCCGGTCGCGGTGACGTTGGAGATGTGAATGTCGTGGAAGTGCGGAGTGAGGCGCGTGACCGGCTGCGCCGAGTCGTGCTCCGGGATATGCGGATAGTATTCGGTGATCAGCAACGGCGTGCCGACGTCTCCCATGGTGAGGTTGCTGAACCAGAGGTTGCCGATGTCCGCGCCGCGGTCGCGATTCGATTTGACGCGGACACCGTTCATGGTTCCCTGGAAGCGAACGCGATCCACATGGACGTTTTCGACTCCGCCGGAGATTTCGCTGCCGATGGACATGCCGTGTCCGTGGAGAAACGTGCAGTCGGTCACGGTGATGTCGGTGCTGGGCGAGTCGGGCCCCGGCGAGTTGGGCAGGCCGGACTTGATAGCGACGTTGTCATCGCCGTCGTCGATGAGCATGCGCTCGATGGTGACGTGGCTCGACGAGAAGGGATCGATGCCGTCGGTGTTCGGTGAATGCGGCGGCGCGAGGATCTTGCTGTCGCGGATGGTCACGTCTTCGGAGTAATACGGGACGACCTGCCACGACGGTGAGTTCTGGATGGTGACGTGATCGATGAGAACGTGACGGCAGTGGTCGAAGACGATGAGGCGGGGACGGAAGACGCCTGCGCCTGCAACTCCGTGGTCCTTCTCACTGCGCGCTTCGGCCCACCAGCTCTCGCCGTTGCCGTCGATGACGCCGCCGCCGGTGATCGTAAGGTCTTCGGCGTTCGCGGCGCTGATGAGGGACTGGCGACCCGGGGCGCGGAACACGGTCATCAGCGGATAGTCATCGTGACGCGAAGAACCGAGGAGCGTGGCGCCGGATTCGACGTCGAGGGTAATGTGGCTTTTGAGGACGATGGGACCGGAGAGGAATGTTCCACCCGCGAGGCGCACGGTGCCGCCGCCCTTTTGCTCGCAGGCATCAATGGCGGCCTGGATCGCATGCGCGTCATTCGTCGTGCCGTCGGCTTTCGCGCCGTATTGACGCGTGTCACAGGTGCGCGTGGTGGCGGACGCGCTGAGCGCGACGGCGAGCAGAGGCAGCGCACAAAGCCACGGGCGAGGTATCACGATGTTCAAACGCATGGCAGAAATTCCTGAGGGAAGGGTCCTGGTTGAAGTGAAGTGGTCGGACCACTTGATCCACGGAAGATGAGCATACCACCGGCGGTCAGGGTTTCGCTCCGGCCGCGTCCGACGGGAAAGAAGCGAATCGTCCAGTGCAGTTGAACGGCGTGCCCGGATGGCTGCCTGGCGCGCGGGTGACATGAACATCCTCGCCGGAGGGGATCAGGTTGCCGGAGTCCGGTCCGACGGTGATGTTGGCGAAGGCAGCGTGCATGTCGGACGGCTGCAGGCCGTCGCCGAAGACGTTGTCCAGTCTCATTCCCAGCATATGTTCCGCATCCAGCCCGTCGATGGTGATGCGGCCAGGTGTGAGGATGTGGACGTTGCGCAGCGTGATGCCCTGATATTCGGGTAGCAGATCGCCTGCGGCCGCGGAGTACGCGGGCGTGAGCAGGATTGGATTCTTCACGTCGCGCATGCACACATCGTCATACGACACATCGTGCACGAGACCGCCGCGGCTGCGGTCGGACTTGATGCGAATGCCATTGTCGGCGCCATCGACGGTGAGGTCGTCGACGCGCACCGCGCTGACGCCGCCGTTGGTTTCGCTGCCGATAGACATGCCGTGTCCCAAGTAGAAATGGTCGTGCGCGACCGTGATGTGGGTTGAGGAGCCGGCGCTTCCGGCCTTGATGGCGACATTGTCGTCGCCATCACTGATCCAGGAGTAGAGGATCGAAACGTTGCTCGATGACGAGGGATCGATGCCGTCGGTGTTGCGGGCGGTGCGCGGCGTATCGATCCTGACTCCCCACGCCGTAAAGCCGTCGGTCTGCTCCACGGAGACGTGGAAGTTGGGCGAGTTGCGCAGGGTGATGCGGTAGAGCGTGAAGTTGTCCGAGCGCCGTGCGATGACGAGGCGGAAGCAGTTCTGCGCGCCATTGGTGATCTTTGCGATGTGGGCGAGGTCCCACCAGGACTGGTTCTGGCCGAGAAGGTTTTCACCGCCGCGTCCGTCGATCGTGCCGTCGCCCATGATGGCACTGCCCGGTGCGTGGTCGGCGAGGATGAGGGGCTTGCAGCCGTGACCGTGGTTGTCCACGACGCCGCAACTGTTCGGAGCGACGTCGTACAGGCGAGGATCGCGTGAGGCAAAAAGCGTGGCGCCCGCATTGACGAGGAGGGTCACGCCCGGGCGAAGCTGGATGGGCCCGGTGAGGAAGGCATTCGCGCTCGAGGAGGCGCGCAATTCGACGGCGCGACCGGCGGCGCAGGAGTCGAGGGCGGACTGGATGCGGGCGGTGTCCGGCTTTTGCTCGTCGGACGCGGAGAGGTGTCCGTGCACGGCTGAAAGCTGGGCATCGAGGATCGCGCAGGACGGCGGAATATGCGGCTCGACGACCTTGCGCGTATCCTGGCCGCGCAAAGGCGCCGACGCCAGAATCAGAAAGCTGATCCCGGCGGCCAGGCGAGCGCAAACGTTTTGTCTTCCCTCTGAGCAGCCTGGTCTCGGACTGGCCGCGCTGTATGCAGCCGTTTCAGGTGGTCGGACCGCAAGCATCTCAGGACGCTCCCGAAGCGAGATCTGCATCGGCGGGCGCATTAGCCCGTAAGGCAAACTTTTCATGTAGCGAACACGGTCGCTTGACAGTGTATATCCCGAGTGTTGACAATTCATGACGCAAACAGGATAACCCCGGGATTCCACCTAAAAGGAACTCAGAAGATATGAAGATTGCAAAGATTTGTTGGAGGCAAGTGGTTAGACCACTACGGGCAAAGCATAACCATCCGGTCCAGTGTCAGGCTCTTGAGCAGGTAGCGCGGCGAGACCGCGCAGGCCTGCGCGTGGCGGCCTGGGCGGCTGTGTGCCTCGCCGTCCTGATCGCGCTGCCGCACAGCGCACGGGCGCAGGAATTTCGCGGAACCATCTCCGGAGCGGTCGCCGATACCTCCGGGGCGGTGGTGCCCAATGCCGACGTGACGGCGCGGGAAGTGAGCACGGGCACGGTGAGCCGCGCGACCACTGACGCCAGCGGCCAGTTCGCTGTTCCATTTTTGCTGCCGGGCACATACACGCTGACCGTGACCGCAACCGGGTTTAAAACCGAGGTGCACAGCGGCGTGGTGCTGGAGACGCAGGGGCACCCGATTGTGAATGTGACGCTGCACCCCGGAGAAGTGAGCCAAACGGTGACGGTGTCGGGCTCCGCCCCGCTGCTGGATCTGGCGAATGCTTCGGTAGGATCGGTGATCACCACTCACTCGGTGGAGGACTTGCCGATCAACGGGCGCACGCCGACAACGCTGACCGAACTGGCGCCGGGCGTGATCACGACAGCCGCGCCGGAGCTGATTCATCCCTTCGACAACAACGCGGGAAACGAGTGGTCGATCGGGGGCACGCCCAATCAGGTGAGCGAAGTGCTGCTGGACGGCGCTCCGGATCTGACGCTGCTGGGCGCGCTGGCGTATGCGCCGACCGAGGATTCGGTTTCCCAGGTTTCCATCCGGCCGTTCGACACCGACGCCAGCTTTGGACACACGATCGGCGGCGTCATCAACCAGGTGACGAAGAGCGGGACCAACCGACTGCACGGGACGCTCTACGAGTTCGGGCAGGTTTCGACGTTCGACGCGAACACTTACTTCAACAACCGGAACCATGTGCCGGTGCCGGGATTTCATTACAACCAGTACGGTCTCACGGTGGGCGGACCGATCTGGATTCCGAAGGTCTACAACGGCCGGGACAAGCTGTTCTTCTTCTTCGCGTGGGAGGGCCTGAAAGACGAGAGCCCGACCACGACGACGGACACAGTTCCCACCGCAGCAGAGAAGACCGGGGACTTCTCGCAGACCCTGGCGGCCGGCTGTCCGACGGGGTTCAACAACAACCCGATGACGGCGGCAGCAATCTGCAACGCGGATCCCTCGGCCAAGGAGAGTTCGCCCTATCCTGACCCGTACCAGCTCTACAACCCGTTCACGGCGACCAGTTCCAGCGGAGCCGTCCAGCGCACCGCGATCCTGGATAACCAATTGACCAGCACCGGCGTAGCGTTCAATCCGATCGCTACGAGCTATCTCAAGCTGTTTCCCGCACCCAATGCCACCAGCGGCGTAGGTGCCGACGGCGCCGACAACTACATCAGCAACGCGCCGAGCACCGACAGCTACAACAACGAGTTCGGGCGGCTGGACTACAACGCGAGCAGCCGCGATCACGTGTTCTTCGACTACCGGCACAACTACCGCTTCCAGATCAAGAACAACTACTTCGGCAACGGCATCACGGGAACGACGCTGCTGCGCGAGAACCTGGGCGCCACGCTGGACAACGTGTTCACGCTGAATCCCACGACCTTCTTCGACACGCGCTTCAACTGGGTGAACTTCAACGAGGTGCACGGGACGCCGGCGCAGGCCTATAACCCTTCGGAGATGGGCTTCCCGAGCTACATGAACAGTTCCAGCGAGCATCTGCAGCTTCCGTACATCAACTTCAACACCGGCGGCAGCTGCGGCAGCTTCACCAGCTATCAGTGCCTGGGCGACACGGGCTCGGCGCTGGACCCGACGACCAGTTACCAGGTGTTTACCGACATGGTGAAGGTGATCGGCCAGCACACGCTCAAGATCGGCTTCGACGGGCGGCAGTACCGCATCAGCATCCAGAATTACGACGACTCGTCGGGCAGCTTCACGTTCAGCTCGAGCTGGGTCAACTCCGGTACGAGCGGTTCTGCTCAGTCGAACATCTTCGGTGGAGATCTGGCGTCGTTCATGTTCGGCCTTCCGACCTCGGGAGAGTACGATCTGGAGGCGCGCGGCGATTATCACCAGTACTACATCGGAACCTTCGTGCAGGACGACTGGCGGGTGAACAACCGGCTGACGCTGAACCTGGGACTGCGATTCGATATCGATACGCCGTTCGAGGAGCGGCTGGGACGCACGGTAAACGGGTTCGATCCCACGGCGCCGATCAACTACACGAGCGCGCCGAGTTTCTCCGGCGCAACAGTGTCCTCGGGCGGCGAGAAATGGACGGTCTCCAGCATCAACACGGCCGGGGGCCTGACTTTCCCGAACAAGGCCAACGGCGCGGTTTACGCGACGAACAGCGGCTTCTTCAGCCCGCGCTTTGGCTTCTCGTACGGACTGGACAACAAGACGGTGGTGCGCGGAGGCTTCGGCGTCTTTGTGCAGCCGGAGACGCTGACCAATCTGAACGCCGCGGGGACGTACTCCTCGAGCGCTCTTTCCAACCAGGAAGGCTTCAGCGCGTCGACCAGCTACGTGGCGACAACCAATGATTACCAGAGCCCGGCGACCACGCTGAGCAATCCGTTCCCGACCGGATTCCTGCCGCCGGCCGGCTCGTCGCAGGGAGCCAGCACCTTCGTAGGCCAGTCGATCAGCTTCCTGGCGCCCTCGCAGCACGATCCGTATTCGCAGCGCTGGGATATGGACGTGCAGCGGTCGCTGAGCAACAGCTCGATGCTGGAAGTGATCTACGAGGGTAACCACGCGGTTCACCTGCCCATCGAGCAGCAGAACCTGAACGCCGTCGAGCTGCCCTATCTTTCGACAAATCCGTACGAAAACGTGGACATGAAGAACGCCTACGGCACCAAGGAGCCCAATCCGTTTAAGGGGACGCTGCCCAGCGTGAATGGAGTGAAGAACAGCACCGGGACGAATACCTCGTCCACCGAGGCGTTCTCCAGTTTCATCGTGCCCTATCCGCAGTACGGAACGAGCGACGTATACATCCAGAACCAGACGCGCGGGCAGTCGTGGTTCGAAAGCGGCATTCTGCACTTCGAGCAGCGGGCGTCTCACGGACTGACGCTCTCCGCCAACTACGGCTTCTCGAAGCTGATCGAGGCTGACACCTTCCTGAACGACGAGGACTCGATGCCTGCGCGGCGCATCTCGCCCTTCGATCACGTGCACCACTTCACGGTGGGCGGCACCTACAACCTGCCGTTCGGCCAGGGAACGATGTTCGCGATGGGAGGCAGCCGGTTGTGGAACGAAATCGTGGGAGGCTGGGTGCTGAACGGGATCTACCAGTTCCAGACGGGCGCGCCGATTGAGTTCAGCGCGGACATTCCGCTCCAGCCGAGCACGAATCTGCGGCAGATTTCCAACAAACCGCGGGATACGTCGCCGGTGCCGTCCGGCGGAGCGACGGGAAATCCGGCTTTGAGCACCAATCTGTTCGTGACCGGAACTTCAACCAGTTGTCCGTCTTCGGGGGCCTGCGACGGCAGCACCTTCATCAACGGGCAGTATTTCGACCACTACCGTACGCTGCCGCAGACGCTCTCCTGGGTGCGGCAGGACGGTTACAACAACCTCGACGCGTCCATCCTGAAGAACTTCCACTTCACGGAGACGGCGTACCTGCAGCTGCGCTTTGAGACGTTCAATACGCTGAACCACCCGATCTTCTCAGCGCCGAACGTCTCCAGCGCTACCTCCAGCAACTTCGGATACATCACGTCCACTACATCGAACAGCGAGCCGCGGCAGATCCAGCTCGGGGGACGGATCGTCTTCTGAGCGGCAGAGCCTGAGCAGGGCGGCTGATCGATAAATTGATTGGCCGCTCGACTGAGGTTCGCAGAATGGAAAGACAGGGACAGCGCCTGGAGCCATGCTCCGGGCATTGCCGCGTTCAGGGCGCGACGTGCAGGGCTTCTCTCAGATGCGCAGTGAGCAGCGCCATGGCGGAGCGTGCCTCTGCGGTCTGGGCGAGCTCGTCCACCATCATGAAAGCGTGCAACACGCCGTTGTAGCGGACGGAAGCAACGGGAACGCCGGCCTGAGCGAGCTTCTGGGCGAAGGCTTCGCCCTCATCGCGGAGGACATCGCACTCGGCGGTGATGACGAGTGCGGGCGGCAAATGCCTGAGTTCCGCTGCGGGTGCGCGTAAGGGCGAAGCGAGTGGATCGGCGCGCACTGTGTGATCGGGCACATAGTGATCCCAAAACCATTGCATGGCGGCGAGATCGAGGTTGAGCCCCTCGGCGAAGTTGCGGTAGCTCGTGGTGGTGAAGTCGCAGTCGGTGACGGGATAGAGGAGCGCCTGGAAGCGAAGCTGCGGTCCGCCGCGGCGTGCGCAGAGTAAACCGAGAGCCGCGGCGAGATTGCCTCCGGCGCTGTCTCCCGCGACCGCGATGCGCGCCGGATCGAGGCCGGCGGTATGGCCGTGTTCGGCAACCCACGTGAGGGCCTGGTAACAATCTTCGAGCGGACGTGGAAATGGAGCTTCGGGGGCGCGCGCGTAGTCGACAAAGACCAGCGCGGCCTGGGCCTGCACGACAATCTCGCGGATCATGCGCGCATGCGTGTCGGCATCGCCCAGGACCCAACCGCCGCCATGCAGATAAAGGATGACGGGGAGGGGTCCGTTTGCTCCGGACGGGCGCAGGATGAGCACAGGCACGCCATTCGCAACGTGTCGTTCGACAGCGACGGGATACGCTGGGACGTCGGCGCTCTGCACGGAGCGCATATACTCGCGGGCTTCGTCCGGAGACATATCGGCGAGCGCGGGGCCGCCCTCGGCGCGCAGGCGCTGGATGTATGCGCAATACTCAGGCGCGAGCATAGCCAGCATTGCAGCGTCATCAGCAGGCATGGGATTCGACTCCTGTGCGAACGAATGCCTTGATGGTGGCGCACTGCCGGCCCTCGGAGGCTCCGTGGGGGCGGATGGTGTAAGCACCCGCGGCGGCGGGCACGATGAAGGTCTCGGCGTAGTGAACGATGAACGGCATGAATGCGCCGGTAGGGCTTTCGACGATGGCCTCACCGCCTTCGACGAGGTTGAGGACATTCACGCCGCCCATGGTGTCATGCGGAACCGCAGCGGTGAACCAGTGGCGGCGCGTTTCGATAAATTCCCGCTCGTGAAGCCCGGTGCGCTCCTCGCGCCAGCCCTCGCCTTCGGCGACAGGTTCGAAATGGTTGATAAGCTCGCGGCGCACCCACTCGGTGGTGCGATCCCATTGGATGTTGGCCGCGCCGTGATCGATGTGGATGGGGCGCGGGCGGCCGTCAAGGCCTAGACGGCCCCAGTCCCACAACTTGAAGGTGAAGATGTACGGCGTGGCGCTGATCTCGAGGACCATGCTCTCGGCGCCGGAGCAGTGGATGGTGCCGGCGGGGATTAGAAAATGATCGTGTTTGGCCGCCGGCCAGCGGTTGACGTATTCCTCGGCGGGAAAATCAAACCCGCCCTCCTGCGCGCGGCGGAGGTCGTCGATCATCGCGGACGGCGAGATGGTGTCTTTGAGGCCGAGATAAACCGTGGCGTCGGGGCCCGCGTCCAGCAGGTAGTAGCTCTCGTCCTGCGTGTAGTTCATCCCGAATTTGTCCTGGATGTATTCGGTCAGGGGATGGACCTGGAGCGAAAGATTGCCCCCGCCCATGGTGTCGAGGAAATCGAAACGGATGGGGAATTCGGTCCCGAAGCGGCCGTGAACGGCGTCGCCGAGCAGCGCGCGCGGCTGGGAAAAGACGAGGTCGATAGCGGGAATCTCGACGCGATGCTCGCCGAAGCCCAGCAGCAGGCTGTTTTCTTCCGGCACGCAGTCGAAGCACCACGCGTGGTTGGGCACGTCGCGAGGCAGGTCGCAGACTTCTTCCATCCAGTGACCGCCCCACGGGCCGGGATCGAAGTAGGGCACTACGCGAAAAGGACGTTGTGCGGCAGCGGCGAGGGCGCGACGGAAGTTGTCGCCGGAGATCAGCTTTGGCTCGCGCGGCTGATTGGTGTCGAGTAGGAAATCGATCTTCGAGAGCAGGGACTTCTTCAGGCGATCGGCAGCGCGCCACTCGATAAAGAAGCCGCACTTGTATTTTGTGGCGAAGTCATCGGTGAGATTGTTGAGGCCGAGGTTGCCGATCTCTCCGCGGCGATAGCGGAGCTGGATTTCCCAGCGCGCCATATCGGCGTAGACGAGCGAGGCGCGCTCGGGCGCGACGAACGAAGCGCCGGTGCCGACAACAATCACAGGGCCAGCGTTCGCGGCGAGTTCGATGTCGCGGCGCACAGCGTCGAGGCGCGCGGGATCGAAGTAGTCCTCGAGGCGCAGGCCGTTCATGCGGGCGAAGACGCGATCGTCGCCGAGAATGGGATCGAGCAGTCCATGCAGCTGCTGCGGAGACTTGAGACACCACTCTGAGGAGAATACTTTTGCCGCCGGGAAACGCGCCTGGAGCTCATCGCGCAGGGTCGCAACCTGCACGCCGGGGTAACACTCGACGCAAAGCGCACCGTTGTCGTTGCGGGCCGGACGCAGGCGATCGGCGATCGAATCCCAGCCGGCGCTGCACTCCTCGGCGGAACCGGAAGGGACGACGGGAAACTTATCGTAGTTGGAGCGGCGAGACACTACAGAACCTCCTCAAGCAGTGGGACGGCGCCGAGCAGCGCGGCGCGGTTGCCGAGCGCGGCGGCGCGCACCTGCGGCTTTCCCCACGCGCCCCACGCGTGTTTCGTGACGTGATCCTGCACAAAGGGAATGATGACGCTGGCGCTGTTCATGACTCCGCCGCCCATCACGACGATTTCGGGATCGTAGGCGTTAACCAGCGCGACCGCGTCGGCGGCCCAGACTTCCAGGCAGCGCTGGCGAACTTCGATGGCGACGCGATCGCCGTCGGCAGCCGCGGTAAAGAGACTGTAGAAGTTGATATGGGGCAGGCGGGCCAAAGCGCTCTCGGCAAATCCGGGCCACTCGCGCACGATGCCGGGGATCGACCAGCCGCCGGCTTCGGCCTCAGCGCAGCCGATGCCGCCGCAAATGCAGGGCCGGCCCTGGAAGTTGATGGGCAGATGGCCGCCGAGGCAGGCAGCCTGCGCGTGTGCGCCGCGCAGCAGGCGTCCGAGGATCATGGCTGCGCCGCCGATGCCGGTGCCCAGCGTGATCATCACCACGTTGCCGAAGCCCTGTGCCGCGCCGGCGTATTGCTCGCCAAGCAGCGCCATGCGTGCGTCATTTTCCATGCGCAGCGGGACGCCAAAGGTTGTGCGGCACCACCCGGCAAGGTCGAGTTGCGTTGCGTCTTCATATTTCTTGAAGTTCGAATGGATCTGGCCGGTGCGAACATCGACGACCGAGGGAAGCCCCATGGCGAGGCCCTCGCACTCCGATGCGCTCGCGTGCGATTCGGCCAGCAGGCGGCGCAACTCCTGCTCGATTGTCGGCAGCAGGGATGCAAGGCTGCCCGCGCCTTCCGAGGCCAGCGAGGAGGAAGCGAGGATCGCGCGGTCCCGGACGACGGCGCATCCGATGTGCGTTCCTCCCATGTCGAGCGATAAGGCAAGCATGCGAATTCTCCGTAGCCGATCCGAAAAACGCGGATCAGGAAAAATAGCGGCTGGTGGCCGCGAGCAAAAAGACGGCAAGCACCAGCAGCGCGACCCCGCTCCACTGAATGGCGAGGGGTGCGCGGCCGCTGTTCTTCCATTCTCCGGTAAATACGCCGAGCAGGCTCGCGGTGATGACGATGAGCGACATGAAGAGCGGCCAGCCCAGGATGGGTCCCCATGCGCCGAGGCGAGCCGCGGCGAGCCCATAAAGCAGCGTGCTGCCGAACCAGAGTACGGCCATGGCGAAAGCGAGCATCCAGTGGCCCGCGCCGCCGGAGGGGAATTGGCCCGCAGTGCGATTGCGGCGCAGCAGAAAGATGCAGTAGAGCAGGTTGGGAATGGAGCCGGCGAGCATCAGCGGCATCCACACCGCATTTTGCGCGCTGAGCGCGTTGGCGCCAAGCAGGCGCGCGGACTGGATCAGCGGCGCTCCGAAGGCCAGGCCGAAATTAATGAAGGAGGCGCCGAATCCACAGAGGATGGCGAGCACCAGGCCGACGGTGGCGCTTTTTCGCGGAGCGGTGTCGACGCGCAGGATCTTTTCGCGTTTGCGGCCGGCGATGGCGCAGAGCGTGACGCCGGCGATGACCAGCGCGACTCCGGCGAGGACGCCGTGACCGGCGGGAGTGTTCAGGCGCCCGGGATGCAGACGCAGCAGCGGTACCAGGGTGCCGACGGCGGCCGAGGTGCCGAGCACCAGCGAAAAGGTGAGCGCGATGCCGATGGCGTCGACGGCGAGGCCGAAGAAGACCTGAGCAATGCCCCATCCGAAACCAAAGCCGGCGACCGCGCCGAGGATGGCCGCGGGTGTGGCGCTGTACGCCTGGCCGAGATGCGGAATCGTCGTGCAGGCGACGATGGGCGGCAGCACGAGCAGCGCGAAGACGGTCCACGCCAGCCAGGTGTTCTCCCACGCCCAGCGGCGCGTGAACTTCATCGGCAGGGTGAAGCTGGCGTTCATGACGCCGGCGGCGATCAGGAGGGTAAGGCCGGAGAGAGCGCTGTTCATGCCTGTGCTCCTTTCAGCAGAAAACCGCGGAGGCCAGGCGCGGGGACCTTGACGGAGGCGGACGAGCCGATAAGGGAGACGGCGCTGTCCGCGATTTCGACGCGGGTGAGGTCGCCGGTGTTGCGCGGGATCTCAGCGATGCCGATGGCATAGCGCGCCTGGAGGGAAGCGCGGGTGTGGATCGTGCGCGAGACGGGTGTGTCGAAGAGCGGGCCGAGCCTGCGGATCGCCTCGCGTCCGATGGGCATGGGGGTGGTGCCGAATTCCATGCCGCGCACCTGCGTGGTCTTGTTCCACGGAGAGCCGCGGCGGGCGCGATTCTCTTCCCAGATGGCGACCCAGGGGAAATCCTCGCGACGAAAACAGCAGAAGAGCGCAACACCCAGCTCCGGATTGGCGGCTACGATCCAGCCGATTTCTTCGCTGGGGTCGACGCGCGCGGCGGCAACGAAGCCGGTGCGCAGACGCTGGAAGGGGATGCGCAGGTCGACGGATTCTCCGGTGACGGAAGGCGCGTGTGGCCAGGTGAACTCGGCGTTATCGCGCAGCAACTCGCGGCCTTCATAACCCAGCGGCCAGGTCTTCGCGCGGTCGAGAGAAGCGAAAATGCGGCTGCTTCCCGTTGCCAGCAGCGGCGGACCCAGGGAAAGATGCTGCACCCAGTGGATATCGCGGTCTGCGGTCCCATGATTTGTCACCGTCTCGGTGACACATATCAGAGGAGCGCCCTCGGCCAGAGAAATCGCGCGCTCGAAGCTGAGCTCGGCGACGGGCATCTCCACTCGGCCTGCGCAACCGCTGGGAGCCGGCTTGAAATCCCACCAGCGCGTGGCGGCTTCGCCGTGCAGAGCGACCCCGCGCGCCGCCTCATCCCCATCGGGCATGCCGAATAGGTCGAGACAGATCGCGTGGCCGGTGAATCCCGCGAGGAAAGCCCCGGCGGGATCGGCCCCGTAGGCCGCGATGAGCGCGGGCAAGCGTGGGTCGCCGGGATCGGCGTTCGGCCAGGGCGCGGTCCAGAGGCAGTTGACGGCGGAGGGGCGCGCGAGGCGCAGCTCGGCGATGTGCCCGCCGCCGGTGAGCACCAGCGCTTCGATGACGCCGTTGCTGAGGCGCAGCGCGTCGCGGCGGTTCCAGCGCTCGGGTTGGACGCTCATGCTCAGGCAGGACCTCCGGATGGGGGCGCGCAACCGATAGCGAGCCGGATCACTGGCCCACCGACCCGGTGCCGCTGTCCTGGAAATCTGCGCCGCCCAGCGGCACGAGCATGCCGCCGTCCACGGCCAGCGCGGTTCCGGTAACAAATGATGCCCAGTCGCTGGCCAGGAAGGCGATGGCGCGGGCCACATCGATGGGTTGACCGATGCGGCCCAGCGGATGCGCGCGGCGGCAGGCTTCGAGGACGGTTTCGGGATTGGGCGCGAGGCTCGCCGCAAAGCGCAGCATGGGCGTGTCGATCGCGCCGGGCATCACGCAGTTCACGCGCACCTGGCTGCGGGCGAAGTCGAGCGCCGCGGAGCGCACGAGGCCGAGCAGCGCATGTTTGGCGGTGACGTACGCGGCGGAAGCGGCGACGGCCATCACGCTTTGGACGGAGCCCACCACCACGATGGAGCCGCCACGCGCGGCGATCAGATACGGCAGCACGGCGCGCATCGAGAACATGCAGCCATCCACGTGGACGCGCAGCGTCTCATGCCAGGTGTCGAGTTCGGTAGTAAGCACCGTCCCGTAACGTTGAATCCCGGCACAGTGCGCGAGCGTGTGGATCGCGCCGTGTTCGCGTGCTGCTTGATCAACAGCGGACTGCACGCTGGTCAGATCTCCGACGTCGCACGCGTGGAACGACGCCGCATGGCCGGCAGCGGTGAGGCTGGCGACGGTCTTGTAGCCCTTCTCGGCGTCGCGATCGAGAACCGCAACGCGCGCGCCGAGTTCGCAGAAGAGCTCCGCGGTCGTCGCGCCGATACCCGAGGCGCCGCCGGTGACGATCGCGGCTTTCCCATCAAAACGAATGCTCATGAGATTCCTCCATCACGCAACAAACGTGACCGGCACGGGTTCACCCTGGCTCACCATTTGGGCTGCACGGCGACAACGCCCGGACGCCGCGGGTCTTCGATCCACGAGCCCATCTCCTGATGCTTTGCCAAATCGTGATACTTCGCCAGCTTGTCGCGGTCCAGCTCCACGCCCAGTCCTGGTCCGGTGGGCACTGCCATGCCGCCGTCTTTGGTGTATTGCAGCTTGCCGCCGGCGATGATGTCGTCGGTGAGGTGGTGATAGTGCGAGTCTGCGGCGGCGCTGATGTTGGGGATTGAGGCCAGCAGATGCAGCGCGGCGGCCTGCGAGATCCCGAATTCCGCGCCGCTGTGCAGGCCTACGTCGAGTCCCAGCGCCTCGCAGACGCCGGCTGCGATGTGCGCGCGGGCGATGCCCCCGTACCAGTGCGGATCGAGCAGAACCACATCGAGCACGTTCATGCGCGCGGCGGGCGCGAGATCCTCGAAGGCGAAGACGCTCATGTTGGAAGCAAGAGTGATCCACGGCGTCTTGGAGTTGACGCGCTCCATGGCGCGCATGCCCCAGACCGGATCCTCGTAGTACTCCACATCGTGCTCGGAGAGCTTGCGCGCGATACGCACCGCAGTGGTCACGCTCCACGCGGCGTTGGGATCGATGCGCAGCCGGGCGCGCGGAAAGGCTTTGCGCAGCGCGATGAAGGTTTCCACTTCCTCATCCGGCGGCATCACGCCGTTCTTGAACTTGAGCGTGCTGAAGCCGTAGCGCTCGACCAGTGCCCGGGCGTAGCTCACCATCTGCTCGCCGTTGCTGACTTCGCCTGTGCCGTGCTCGTTGGGGTAGCGGTAGAAGAGATATCCCGCAAAGGGAATGACGTCGCGCACGCGGCCGCCGAGCAAATCGCAGACCGGACGGCCGATGGCCTTGCCCTGCAGATCCAGGCAGGCGAATTCGAGCCCCGCGTACCCAAGCACGTTGCCGAAGAGCTTCTGCGCGCTCGGCGAGGAGAGCTTCCAGCGGATGCGCTCGAGCTGAAAGGGATCTTCGCCGATCAGCAGGGCGCGCATCTCGCGCAACTGGCCTTCGCGGCTGGCGCCGCTGTAGCACTCGCCCAGGCCGATGAGGCCTTCGTCGGTGTGCAGCTCGATGACGAGGCGCGAAAAGCCGGGATGGGAGCCGTAGGCATAGCGCAGAGGCGCTTCAATGGGAATAAAGACCGGGGTCCAGCGGACGTCGGTGATCTTCATTTGGTTCCGCTTCCTGGAGTCGTTGACATCATAGATTGACCAGCTTCTGGCCGGGCACGCCAGGGTGCGCGCGGCCGATGTGCCAGCGGCCGAGATTGGCGACGAAGATCTCGTCGAAGTCCGGGCCGCCAAAGGCGAGATTGGTGGGGCGCGCAATGCGCGTGCCTTCGGGATCGAAGGCGAGCAGCTCGATTTTGCGTTCCGGCGAGACGCGATAGATGCTGTCGCTGGCGTAGCAGGTGACGTAGAGATTGCCGGCGGCGTCGAGTGCCAGGCCGTCCGGGATGCGCGCCATGCCGGTCACGTAGACTTCCGGCTCGCCGGCGCGGCCATCGGCGTGGATGGGAATGCGGCGGACGGAATCGCTCTGGCTCTCGGCCACAAAGAGGAAGCGGTCGTCGGCGCTGAGGGCGAGGCCGTTGGCAAAGGCGAATGGTCCGGCAAAATGTTCGAGCGCGCCGCTGGCGCGAAGGCGGTAGACGCAGCCGTTCCCGCCGTCCCATGTGCCGGAATCGCTGAAGTAGAGGTTGCCCTCATGGTCGAAGACGGAAAAGTTGGGCGTAACCAGCGGCACTCCGTTGACCCGATCAACCACGCCGAGGACGCGGCCGCTCCGATCGACGCGCATAAGCTGGCGCAGGCCGGAGTTGCAGACCCAAAGCTCCTGACGCGCAGAAAAGGTGAGGCCCAGGCAGAAACCGCCGAGCCGCGCGACCTCTTCGACCTTGCCCTGCGGATCGATGCGGTAGATCTGTCCCAGCTCGCCGCCGGCCCACAGTTGCTGCTCGTTGTCGAATGCAAGGCCCTCCGGATGATCGAGGCCTTCGCAAAAAGTCGAGAACGCTTTTGCGGAGAGCAGCGGCCGATCGGGGTTTATGACGTCAGTCATATACGACGCGAAATGTCAGACAGATTCCCTCCGTGTATATACCCTGCGATGTGGGACCGTCAACCATCGGCGATGGCCTCATGTTGGCGTGCACAACTAAGTAATCCCATAGGAATAACGGAATCAGGGACCCAGCCGTCTGCGCAAAAGTCAGTTGACAACTGTCTGCGTCGGGGAATATTGTCTGACCGATTCGATCGATATGTCTGACAAACTCGCGAAAAACGGGACAGCCCTGCCGGCGGCATCCGGAATGCGGCGCGAAACCGTAATGGAGATGGTCGCGGGCCGGCTGGAATCGCTGGTGCGCAGCGGACAGCTGGGGCGGGGCAGCCGCTTGCCGTCCGAGCCACGATTGGCCGAGATGCTGAACGTGAGCCGCGCGTCGCTGCGCGAGGCCCTGAAGGGGATGATGTTCCTGGGGCTGCTCAAGGCCCGCCCGGGCGACGGCACCTACCTGCGGCCCTCGCTGAGCAGCATGGTGAGCCGCCACTTCCAGTGGATGCTGCTGTTGCAGGAAATCAAGTACCTGGAGCTGTACGAGCTGCGGCAGATTCTGGAGCCCGCGGCGGCGGCGCTGGCGGCGCGGCGCGCCACGCGCGAAGATCAGGAGCGGATGCGGGCGGCGCTGGCCGGCATGCGCGCGGCCATGCACGATCCCGAGCTCTTCGTCCGCGCGGAAATGGAGTTTCACGACGCAATCACGCGGGCCTCGAACAACGCGGCGATCGAGACCACCATGCGCATGATGTACGGCGCGCTCGCCGAAGGGCGGCATCGCGTCCTGCCCCTGGTGGAGAGCCTGGAAAAGCACTGCGCGCACCACGAACGGATTTACCGGCTGATCGCCGGCGGCGATGCGGTGGGGGCGCGGCGGGCCATCGCCGGGGACCTGAAGTATGCCGAAGCGCTGTTGCGCAGGGATCTGCGCACCAGCGAACGGACCGGAGCGCCGGCAGAGGAGCCGGCGGAGCCGATTGCTGTAAAGCCCGAAACCGGGACGCGCAAAAAGCGTTCAATAACGCGAGCCGGTGAAGCCCGGCGTCACGGAGGCAAGGGTGCCTCGCGTGCGTAGCAGGTTTTGCAGGAAGGTAACGGAGGGGCCAATAGCGGCTCCAGTGAAAGCGGCCTGTATCCCCGCAGGCGATGTCAGAAACAGGATGTGGAGCAACTCCAGGAGGCAGGAAATGATCGACACACAACGAATTCATCGCGCGGCTCGCCTGGCCAAAGGAATGGGGCTGGCGCTGGTGGCTACGCTTTGCCTGATGCTGGGCGGACGCGCGTGGGCGCAGTTCGACACCGGCACGATTGCCGGAGCGGTGACCGATTCTTCGGGCGCCGTGGTTCCGAATGCCGCGATCACCATTACCAACGAGGGCACCGGGATTCAGACGAAGTTGCACACCGATGGCGCGGGTAACTTTGTGGCATCGGCGATGCCGTTCGGCCATTACGTGGTCACGGCGGAGGCAGCGGGCTTCGCGAAGGCGACGACCAGCTCCTTTGTGCTGAATGTGGGCGCGGCGGTGCGCGTGAACCTGACGCTGCAGGTGGCCTCCGGGACGCAAACGGTGGAAGTGACCGGCACGCCGACCAGCGTGGACACCACCACGAGCACGGCCGGCACGACACTCAGCTCCCAGCAGGTGGCCAATCTGCCGGTGAACGGGCGCGACGTCAGCGATTTCCTCGAGATTTCGCCGGGGTCGGTAGACTCGACCGGCTACTTCCAGGGCAGCGTGAATGGGCTGGATAACATTTTCACCGGCCTGAACATCACCGTCGACGGCCAGGCCTCCAGCCGCGGCGACATCAACGGCTTCCTGGACACGGAAGGCCAGGAGGGCGCGCGCATCACGCGGGCCAGCGTGGACAGCGTGCAGGAAATCGACTTTGCCAACAGCGGCTACAGCGCGCAGAACGGCTTTTCGCTGGGACCGCAGATGAACATCATCACAAAAAGCGGCACGAATCAGTTCCACGGGACGCTCTACGACTACTTCCGCAACGACGCGCTGGACGCGAAAGACTACTTCAACAATGGGCCGAATCAGCCACTGAAGCTGAACCAGTTCGGCGGCAACCTGGGCGGGCCCATCTACCGGAATAAGCTGTTCTTCTTCGCGAACTACGAGGGCGACCGCACGCACCTGACAAACATCCAGCCGGATTATGAGGTGCCGAGCGCTTACGTCCGCTCCCAGTTCGTCTCCTCGATGGCGCCGATTCTGGCGATGATGGCGCCGCTGCCCTCCGGCTGCGGCCTCGGCTCGACGACGGCGACGTGCGACTACGACACCAATTATCCGGACAACGGGACCTACGATCTGGTCTTCACGCCGCAGAGGTTTCCCGACATTACGCGCGAAGACACTGGCTCGGTGCGTCTGGACTACAACATCAGCGACAAGGATCGGCTGATGTTCCGCTACAACATCAACGATTCGCTGACCACCGACACATACGGCAACGCGCAGGGCCAGGTTTCGCCCCAGGCGCTGCGGACGCAACTGGCCAAGCTGGACTGGACGCACACCTTTAATCCGACGCTGTTGAACGAGTTCAGCGCTTCCGTGGACCGTTTCGACTCGAACACGGCCTCGAACACGCAGCAGCCTTACTTTGCGATTGCGGGATTCTTCGTCAATCTTGGCGCGCTGCCGGGGGCGCAGAGCTTCAACCAGGAGAATGCCAATACGCTGCCGGAAATCTTCGACAACGTTACCAAGACGGTCGGCAGGCACACGCTGCACTTCGGCACGCAGATCCGCATCAACCGCCTGAACACGTGGCTCCATCCGATCGAAAGCTACGACTACTACAGCTTCTCGAGCCTCGAAACCAACTTCCCGTTTGCGCTGGAGAAGGAAGGGACGCCGGGCGCGATCGGCAACGACAGCACCAACTGGGCCTTCTACGGAGAAGACGACTGGCGCGCGACCCATACGCTGACCTTCAACGCCGGCCTGCGTTACGACTACAACACCACCTGGAATGTGGGGCATGGCGATCAGCGGCAGTTCGACTATGCGACACAGACCTTCGGTCCCGCCGGCGCCAGCGCCTACAGCGCGCCGCGGACGGACTTCGCGCCGCGCCTTGGTTTTGCATGGGATGTAACCGGGCAGGGGAAGACCGTGGTGCACGGCTACGGTGGCCTGTTCTATATGCCGCTGCAGCCTTCGCCCAACACGCTGGCTGACAACATGCCGCAGAACGCAACCATTACGGATACGCTGTTCAACCTCACGCTGTTCGGCGGCTCCGTTTCCTCGATCTCGTATCCAACGCCCAACCCGCCGCTGTTGCCCAGCAATCAGAACGTGTTCATCTTCCCCACGAATCCCAAAGATCCGTACTCGACCAACTGGCTCTTCGGAGTGGAGCAGCAACTGGCCCAGGGCACAGTGCTGACCGTCAATTACACCGGCAACAAAGTGCAACACACGCAGGCCGGCGTGGCGTTCCAGGGCGTCAACCTCAACCCCTCCAACCCGAATACCAATGTGAACCGGCGGCTGGCTGCGATATCGCCGTACCAGAACGAGAACTACACGCCGGGCATCCTGTTCTCAAACTACAACGCCCTGCAGGTGCAGTTGCGGCGCGATGTGCGGCAACTGCAGATGGAGGCCAACTATGCCTGGTCGCATGAGATCGACGACGAGGTGAACGTCTTCGCGGGATTCTCCGATCCGTTTGACGTTGCCCTGGATCGCGGCAACGGCGACTGGGATACGCGGCAGAACCTGACCGCCAGCGCTGTCTACAACTTCCCCGAACTGCGCGGCTCCACCCGCCTGATGCAGGAAACCCTGGGCGGATGGCAGGCTTCGAGCATCGTGCAAACCCGCTCCGGCCTGGGACAAAACGTGGAAGTGACCAACGGCTTCTTCGGTAACTACATGCGGCCAGATAGCGTCTCGAGCGCGCCGCTGAAGGTGTCGGGTGCCAGCTGGCCTGGCTCCAGCTACAACATCGACGCGTTTACGCTGGAGCCCGGATTTGACGGCGTGTGGGGCGATCCTTCCACCATCGGCAACGTAGGCCGCAATTCTCTGCGCGGTCCGGCGTTCTTCCAGTGGGATATGTCGGGGATGAAGAACTTCGGCCTCACGGAAAAGCTGAAGATGCAGTTCCGCGCGGACATTTTCAACATCCTCAACCATCCGAACTTCGCCAACATCAACACCGGCATCTGCAGCTCCGTTAGCTACCCGACCGCGACCTCCGCAGTCTGCACTCCTGATGCGCGGCAGCTGGTGAACGGCTATTGGACGGGCTTCGGAACCTCGAGCGCGACCATCGCCGGCGCCGACACCAACCAGATCGGCAACGGCACGGCGCGCCAAACGCAGTTGTCGCTCCGCTTCATTTTCTAACTCACCGTCGGCGGCGGCAGGGATTTTTCTCTGCCGCCGTGGCCGCACATCCCGCGCCCGGCGGAAGACTTCCGCGCATATCCTGATCCGAGGTGAAGGGCATGTTTCCAGGTTCTCCGCGCCGAAGCCGCCGCTGGCTGCTGCCCGCGTTTGCGTGTCTCCTGGCCCTGGCCGCATCCGCGCCGGCTTTCGCGTCCCAAACACTCTGCACCCCCAAATTCTCCCTCCAAAGCGGCCAGCCTTATGGATGGGAAGGCGCTGACGCCGCGTACTCCATCCCGCTGCCCGGCATGCGCGACGTGTGGATCTTCGGCGACACGCTCTGGGGCCCCGGCCGCGTGGTCATCGATAAGACACCGAAGATGGTGCGCAACAGCATCGGCATTTCCACCTGCGATGCGCACGGACATTTCCATCTGACTTATGTGATCCGCCGCGACGCCACGGGGCAGCCGCGCGATTTCTTCACGGCGCAGCATCCGCACACCTGGTACTGGGCGCTGGACGGTTTTGTGAACGGGCGCGATCTGTGGGTGACGCTGCTGTGCGTCCGCAATGCGCCGGCGGCTTCGTCGGCGATGGGCTTCGCCACCTGCGGCGCCGATCTGGCGCGCGTGCGCTATACCAGCGCCGATCCGCAGAACTGGAAAATCGACTATTTCCCGCTCGTGCCCGACGGGGTCCATGCGTATCCCTCAGCGAGCGCCGTGGTGTGGGGGCCGAACGCCTACATTTTCGCCCAGCAGGAGTCAGGCACTCGGCCGCTGCTGGCGACGCGCATTCCGCTGGACGGCCTGGACGACCCGAAGGCGCATCTTGAATACCTGGCCGCCAGCGGCGCGTGGGAAAAAGGTTTCGATCCGGCGACCGCTGAGCACGTGATGGAGCGCGGCAGCTCGGAGCTCTCCATCCGCTACCACCCTGAGTTGAAGAAGTGGCTCGCGGTGATGTTCTCGCCCCAGGGTTTTTCGAGCAAAATCCTGCTGCGCAGCGCGCCTTCGCTCACCGGGCCGTGGACCGAGGGCCAGGTGATCTATCAGGTGCCGGAGATGCAGCCCGGCCATCCCGGCTACGACAAAGACTCCTTCTGCTACGCGGCCAAGGAGCATCCGGAGTTCGAGCGCGGCGACCTGGTGTTCACCTATGTTTGCAATACCTTCGCGGTTCCGAAGCTGACGCAGGAACTGAACATCTATTTCCCGCAGGTCGTGCGCATGCCCATGCCGCCGCTGAACGGGGAATGACCAGAACAGCGGCGAAGAAGGCCCGTGGTGTTAGCCGTCAGGCCGGCCGGCGGCATGAAATACCAGCGGGATTCAATCTGCGGTTGACAGGCGGGGCGCGGACGCGTACAAGGTAGCGGAGGCGTGGAAATCGTTTACACGCACCCCCGACGCTGCTTCTCGCTGGAATACACTGGCAGTTGGTGTCGAGCAGCGCGTGAGCGATCGAACCGCGTCCCCCTCAGAAGGGCAGCGGAGAGGCAGAGCAATGGCTGGCAAGCGCACGAGAAAACACAGTCTGGTAAAGCGTCTGGATATTCACGACGTTGCGCGGCACGCGCGGGTTTCCATTGCGACGGTGTCGCGCACCATCAACGGCGTCTCCACAGTGGACAAGGAACTGGCGCGGCGGGTGTGGAAGGCGGTGCGGGAGCTGAATTATTTCCCCAACACGCACGCGCGGGCGCTCGTCTCCGGGCGCAGCCGGCTGCTGGGGCTGCTGGTGTCGGAAATCACGAATCCGTTTTTCCCGGAGCTGGTCCAGGGATTTGAAGAAGTGGCCACGCAGCGCGGCTACGAAATTCTGATCGGGTCGACCAACTACGATCCGGAGCGGATGAAGGATTGCATCCGGCGGATGATCGAGCGGAAAGTGGAAGGCGTGGCCATCATGACCTTCGGCATCGAGGGCCCGCTGCTGGAGGAACTGGCGCAGCGGCAGATTCCCATGGTGTTTGTGGATGCCGCGCCGCAGCGCGCTCTCATGAGCGCTATCAGGGTGAATTACCGGCAGGGGATTCGCGAAGGCGTTCAGCACCTGGCGGTGCTGGGGCACCGGCGCATCGGTTTCATCAGCGGACCGCTGGTGCAGCGCTCGGCGGAGATGAGAAAAGCGGCTTTCCTCGAGTCGGTTCGGGAGATCGGATGCGATCCGCCGCAGGAGTGGGTGATCGAGGGCGATCACACCCTGGAAGGCGGCGTGGCCGCGATGGAGCGCATGTTGCAGCTGCCTGAGATCCCGACGGCGGTGATGTGCTCGAATGATATGACCGCGATCGGCGCTCTGCGCGTGCTGGCGCGCTCGGGCATTCCGGTGCCGGAGAAAATGTCCGTGATCGGATTCGACGATATCCATCTGGCGGAGTTTGTCTATCCGCCGCTGACCACGGTGCGCATGGCGCGCAGCAGCCTGGCCAAAGCCGCGGTGGAAGCGCTCTGTTGCCACGTGGAGACGCCGGACCAGGAGCCCCCGCGCGCGGTGCTCGCGGTTTCCACCAGCCTGACCGTGCGGCAGTCGACCAGCTACGCGCCGTCGGCTGGGCAGGAGGAATCCGCGACGGCAATCAATGTGGGCAGAAGCGAGAAAAAGCAATAAGAGAATGGGGCGAGCGGGTTCGAGTGCGCCCCAAACCGGTGGTAAACGTATACTGATCCGGCGCGAGGCTTTTGCATCTCGCCGTGGAGGAGCGATGAAGTTGCCGCGGTTCGCCGGCTCCCTGCTGCTTTGCATGATGGCTTTGACCCACGCCTGGGCCGATGCCCCGCCCAAAGTCGTTACCGTAAATCCGGCATTCGCGCAGGGCCTTGATGGGTGGCAGGTTTCCGGGGATGTTCATCTGCAGACCGGCGCGAGCGGGGTGCGCGAGGTTGTTCTCGGTCCTGGAGCGGGTTCGATTTCGCAGCGGGTTGCAATCGCCGCCAACAACCACATGCAGGTTTCGGCGACGATCCACTCCGATTCGGCGGGCGTGGGGAAACTGACGGTGCGCCTCTTCGACAGGAATGGCAACGAGCTGATGAGCCTGAAGTCCGGTGAGGATATCCAGCCGGACAGCAGGAACCCCGATGAGCTAAGCGATTACTTTCGGCCGCATCCGCTCACCGCCAGCGTCGAGATCGTGATTTCGAAGGACGCAACGCCCGGCACAGTGACGGTCAGTCGCGCGGAGCTTGCCGTCTACGGCGACGACAATCCCGCGCTGCACAGCACGCAAAATGTTGCCGAGCTGATGAAGCCTTTCTGGCAGGGCAACACGGTAACCGGCGAAGCGGTGCTGATGGAGTCCTTCAGCGGCCGTCCCGCCACGGGCACACTGATGTTCCGGCCTGCTCGCGTGCTTTCGGTGACGAATTATGACGGCAGTGTGACCTATCAGGAAGGCCGAGACTACACGGTTGAAGGGCGGACGCTCACGGCGACGCCGAACTCGCGCATGATTGTGGTGCGCGATGCCGACCTGAAACACGGCGACCTGGCGTGGAATATCATCGGCGGCGAGCAGGTGCTGGTGAACTACGAGCACAGCGACCAGTGGCCGGGCCCGGTGCAACCTTACGTGGGTGACGGACTGCCGAACACGATCGGGAAACTGCGCGACCGCGCGCCGTTGACCATCGTTGCCTTCGGCGACAGCATCACCTACGGCATCGGCTCCAGCCACATGCGGCAGATTCCGCCGTATCAGGAGCCGTGGATCGACCTCTTCGCGCAGCAACTGCGCAGCGACACTGCGGACCCGTCAATCACTCTGTACAACTCCTCCCAGAGCGGAGCAGCGTCGGACTGGGCGCGGAACATGGCTGCGAGGATGGTCGCGAACCTCCACCCCGATCTCGTGATTATCGCCTTCGGACAAAACGATTTCTGGCGGATTTCGGCGAACGATTTTGCAGCCAACATCGCGGCCGTGATGCAGACCGTCAGGGCCACAAATCCCAACGCGGAATTCCTGCTGGTCTCCACGCTGCGCTTCGATCCCGCCTACACCACCAACGCAGGCTACTGGGACCTCGTAAGCCAGTACGACGCACGGCTGCGCGCCATGACGGGGCCCGGCGTGCAGCTGGTGGATATGACGAATATCAGCGGCGCGGTCTACGCGGCCAAATCGCCGAAGGACTGCCTGAACGATCCGCTGCACCCCGACGATTATTTCGCGCGCTGGTACGCGCAGAGCCTCATCGCGGCGCTGGTGGACGAGCACGCGCCCAACGCGGCGGGCACCACAGGAGCAGCAAGATGAGCGAGAACCACTGGCTGAGATCCGTCGCAGGCGTGCTGTGCGTAGCCGCGCTGCTGCTTGGGCCAAATGCCAACCTGCTGGCGCAGACGCCGGATCGGCAGGCGAAGAATCCGCCCGAGCCAGGTGCGTCCGCCGCGGCCCCGCAGATGCCCGACATTCCCGAGGTGCTCTACGGCGCAGCCTATTACCACGAGTACGAGCCCTACGAGCGGCTGGACCAGGACGTGGCGATGATGAAGGCCGCCGGGCTGAACGTCGTCCGCATGGGCGAGTCAACGTGGAGCCTGTGGGAGCCCGAGGACGGCCATTTTGAATACGCGTGGATGGATCGCGTCGTCGATGCTATGTCGAAGGCCGGCATCAAGGTCATCATGGGCACCCCGACCTACTCCATTCCGACGTGGCTTTACCACGAGCATCCGGAGATCCTGGTGCGGCCGCTGGGCGGCGGGAAGACCTTCTACGGCATGCGCCAGAACATGGACATCGAGAATCCGACCTACCGTTACTACTGCGAGAGGCTCATTCGCAATCTTGTTGCGCATTACAGGGACAATCCCGACGTCATCGGCTGGCAAATCGACAACGAGACCGCGTCCTACGGCGCGTCGAACCGCGATGTTTTCGTTGGCTTCGTCAATCACCTGAAGCAGAAATTCGGCACGCCGGAGAACCTCAACAAAGCGTGGTTCCTCAATTACTGGGGCGAGGACATCGACAGCTGGGAGGACATGCCCACGCGCGACGACGCGCAAAGCACCGGCTACAAGCTGGAGTGGTCGCGCTGGCAGCAGATGCGGGTGACGGATTTCCTGGCGTGGCAGGCCGGGCTGGTCCGCGAATATCGCGGTCCGGGCCAGTTCGTTACCACGGATTTCGGCGGTGTGATGCGCTCCGACGTGAATGAGAACGCCGTCGCTGCCGTGCTCGACATTCCCGCGGTCAACGTCTACCACGGCACCCAGGATCATTTCGACGGCTCGCAGCAATCCTTTCAGGAAGACTTCACGCGCTCGCTGAAGCACGGCAATTTCCTGGTGACGGAGACGAACGCGCAGACCACCGACTGGACTTCGGCGTACCAGTATCCGCCGTACGACGGCCAGCTCCGCGAAGACGTCTACACGCACCTCTCCAATGGCGCGGACATGATCGAGTACTGGCACTGGGCCTCGATTCCCGCGAACCAGGAGACGTACTGGAAGGGTGTGCTCTCGCACGATTTCGAGCCCAACCGCGCTTACGCCGAGGTTTCGCGCACCGGCAACGAGCTCAAAAAGATTCAGTCGCATCTGGTCGGCCTCGAGCAGCACAATCAGGTCGCGATTCTCTGGAGCCGTGATTCGCTGAATGCCATCAGCTTTATGCCGTTCGCCGAGAGCGGACCACAGTGGTCGGGCGGTAGCCCTGTCGCGGATTACGCGACCCTGGTGCGGCAGTTTCACGACGCGCTCTATCGCCTGAATGTGGGCACGGACTTCGTCTTCCCGGAGACGAAGGATTTTTCGCAGTACAAATTGCTCATCGTGCCGGCGCTGTACATTTCCGACGACGCGCTGCTCCAGCGCATCTCCGATTACGTGAAGAACGGCGGCCACGTTGTGATGACCTTCAAGAGCGGCTTCGCCAGCGAGAACTCCGCCGTGCGCTGGGTGCGCGCGCCAGGGCCGCTGCGCGAGGCGTGCGGCTTCAGCTACCAGGAATTTTCCAACCTCGAGCACCCGCTGGCGCTCAGGGGCGATCCGTATCACGTTGGCGCCGAAAATCAGGCGATGTACTGGGCGGAGTTCCTGATGCCCGAGCACGCCAGGGCCATCGCGTATTACGATCATCCGTTCTTCGGGCGCTGGCCCGCCATCACCGAGAATCATTTCGGCGCAGGCACGCTGCTCTATGAGGGCACTTATCTCTCGGAGCCGCTCCAGCAGGCCGTACTGTTGGATCAACTGCGCGACATCGGCCTGGCCGGCCCCGATCAGCAACTGCCCACCGCGATTCACGCCGTGCACGGAACGAACCGGCTGGGCGAGCACATCGATTATTACTTCAACTATTCCGGCGACCCGGTCACGTTCGCGTACAGCGGGCGCGCGGGAGCCGATTTGCTGACCGGGCACAGCGTGGCTGACGGGCAAAGCATCACGCTGCGACCGTGGGATCTGATGATTGTGAACGAGCAATAGCAGGAACGACTGAGCTGAGGACAAGACCATGGCCATTGTGGCGGGAGTCGATTTTGGAACGCTGAACGTGCGCGTCACGCTGCTCGACAGCGAGCGCGGGCGCCTGGGCACGGCGGTGGCGCAGTATCCGCTGCACCGCAGGCGCGACGATCCGGACTACGCAACGCAATCGCATACGGATCAGATGCGAGCGCTGGCAGAGGCCACCCAAGCCGCGATCCGCGAGGCCGGCATTCGCGGCGAGCAGGTGGAAGCCATCGCCCTCGACACCACCGGCTCGAGCGTCGTCCCGGTGGACGCGCAGATGCAGCCGCTGAGCGAGTACTACCTGTGGTGCGATCACCGCGCGAAGGACGAAGCGCGTGAGATCACCGAGCTTGCGCACCGTGAAGGCCTCGAAGCTATCCGCTGGTGCGGCGGCGTGTACTCGCACGAGTGGGGATTCGCCAAGTTGCTCCACTGGCTGCGCCACAACCCGGAAAAGCGCGCGCAGTTTGCCTCGGCCTTCGAACATTGCGACATGGTCGCGGCCACGCTGTGCGGGGTTACCGAACCGCACGCGGCAAAGCGCAGCGCCTGCGCCATGGGACACAAGTGGATGTGGAATCCGCGCTGGGGCGGGTTGCCGCCGCAGGATTTTCTTTCGAAGCTCGATCCTCTTTTCGATGGGGTTCGCGATAAGCTGTCCGGCGAAACTCTTACCAGCGAGGCGCTCGCCGGGCATTTGTCGCCCGAGTGGGCGAAGGAACTCGGCCTGCGCGCGGGCATTCCCATTCCCGTGGGCGCGTTTGACGCGCACTGGGACGCGCTGGGTGCTGGCTGCCGCGAGGGCGATGTGGTCAACGTCGTCGGAACGTCGACGTGCATCATCGCCATGCAAAAACAGGCCAACCTCGTCCCCGGCGTCTGCGGCGTGGTTCCCGGCAGCGTGCACCCGGCCTACACCGGCGTCGAGGCGGGATTGTCCGCGACGGGCGACATCTTCGACGCCATCGCGCGCCGCGCCGGAACGAAGGTTGCCGAACTGTCAAATGGCCTCGAAAACTATCGCGCCGGGCAAACCGGCCTGCTGCGCCTCTCGTGGGACAATGGCGATCGCACCGTGCTGGTCAATCCGGAGCTGGGCGGCGTGACGCTGGGCTGGAACCTGATCCACAACGCGCAGGATGAACTGCACGCGGCCATCGAGGGCACGGCATTCCACACGCGCATCATTCTCGAGCGCATGGAAGAGTTTGGCGTACCGGTCACGCGCGTCATCAACGGCGGCGGCATCCCGCAGAACAACGCCACGCTCAATCAGATTTACGCCGATGTTCTCGGCAAGCCGGTGCTGGTGCCCGACGGCATCCCCACCAGTCTTGGCTCAGGAATCTTCGCGCTGCTCGCCGCGGGCGCGTTTGGTTCTGTTGAGCAGGCCCAGGCCGCAGTTTGCCTGCCGTTCCGCACCTGCACGCCTCAGCCCGAGGCGCACGCGATCTACAACCAGCTCTTTGCGCTCTACCGGCGGGTGTACTTTGCCTTGGGCAAGGCGGATGCGCCGGCCGCGGCACTTGGCGATGTGCTGCCGGAACTGCGGAGGATTGCCGCGCACACAGCATGAGTCGGCTTCATCGCGTGTTCGCCGAAATCGCGGCGGACGCTCTCCGGGGCACTCGCCGCTGAGCCGCTGGTACTCTGACCGGATGATTCGCGGCCCGTCGCGTAGCTTGCGGTAGAAGCCACGGCCTTCAGGCCGTGGAATGGCTGACCGTGAAACATCCGGCCTTCAGGCCCGGAAAACTTCATGCGGTCACCCTACTGGTGCGCAGCTTCGCCGGCCACGCGCAACACCGCATCGAACGCAGGCTTGGGCTTTCCCTGGCGATCGAACAGCAATGGATAATCCGTCCGCCCCGGAACCGGCCAGTTGTTCTTCCACGAATCGCCGTCGGTCACGCCCCAGAAGGTCACGCGGCTGATCTCCCCGCGATGCTTCAGGAACACGCGAAACAACTCCGCATAGCGCTGCGCCAGTTGCTGTTGGATCGCGTCCGGCAATCCATTCGGCCAGGGGTTCAGCGTCGGATTTTGCGCGATCTTCACCGAGACCTCCGCCGTTTGCTGCTTCGTGGCCGGCGGCAGCACGTCCACGTCCAGCTCCGAAATCGCCACCTTCACACCCAGCG
>JASIAO010000340.1 GCA_030041955.1 Acidobacteriaceae bacterium
CGCACCCGAGCGCATCGAATTCGGGGAAAAAGTATCCCCAAAAGTATCACCAGAAATGCTGCTGACTTTCACCCGAGGGCCCCGAAAACTGGCCGAAGTGCCGCTGTCCAAACTGTTGCGCCTATGTTCCTGACGACCGATACCTTCACAGGTCCGTCTCCAGACGTGGGCGCATCACACTCCAGACTCGGGACGCATCATCGGCCAATATTCAGTAACACTGTAGCGGACAACGCTGACTGGAAGGTTGCTCTGAGACTCAGTATCTGCCTCCGGACCGGGGCGACCTACTGGCCGAAAGCTGCGGGAGCGGCCAGCCGGATCAGGGCCAAAAGGGCAACTTGTCGCCAGTTGCGCTAAGACCATGTATTGGCTCGGTCAGGCATGTCAGATGACGCGCTCATAAAGTCTCCAGAGAATCTCTCCAGAATGTTGGTCGATTTCCATGGCTGCACCTGGATATACCCCTCCGCCCGAATCCGAGTGGCGGGCGACATTTGCTGCTCGCATTCAGGCGGACCTCCGTTGTTTACTGCGTGATGGTGAGGGTGAGGTTGAGGGTTTGCGCGGTTCCTCCCGTGGCTCCTGCGGAGACAACCACGGTCGAGGTCCCCGCAGGAGTCACGGACGTCTTGGTGGTCGTGGTGGTGCCGCCGCCCCCGCAGCCGCTCATCAGCAGAGCCGATCCTGAGAGCGCCAGCAGCAGGACCAGAAACAGCGCGCCGCCGAACCGCTGCGCGGCTGCCTTGCGCCGACGGAAACCGCAGAGGAAGAGCAGGCCGGCGAAGGAAGCGGCCGCATACACGAGCGAGCTGCGGGGATGGCCGGGCATGTCTCCGGGCCGCAGAGCTGCCGAGGCGACGTCGGTCGCGATGGTCAGGCTGGACGTGCCGGCGGTATCGGATCCATCGGCCGCGAGCGACGATGGACTGAATGTGCAGGTGGCATAGGCGGGCAGGCCCGAGCAGCTCAGGTTCAGCGTCCCGCTATACCCGCCTGTCGGTGTCAGCGTGATGGTGGTCGAGCCCGACTGACCGGCGGCGATGCTCAGCGACGCAGGACTCGCCGACAAAGTGAATCCGGGCGTTGGCTGAGGGTTAATGATGATGCTCAGGCTCGCAGTAGCGGTCACCGGTGTCGTTTCCGAATCTGCCACTTCGATGGCGAAGTTTGAAGTCCCCTGCGTCGTAGGGGTACCGGTGATAGATCCGGTGCTGGAATTCAATGTCAGGCCAGCGGGCAAGTTGCCGGAGCTGACGCTCCAGGTGTAGGGAGTGACGCCGCCGGTTTCGGTCAGCGTTTGGGAGTAGGCCGTTCCCACCGTCCCCGCCGGCAGGCTGGAGGTGCTAATGGCCAGCGGTTGTACGATGTCCAACTCAACGGCAACCGTTGTGGGGCTCGCGGTGCTGGGCGAGGACAAAGTAATCGTGCCCGTGTAGCTTCCATCTGTCAGGCCGTTGGGGGCAGCCGTCACTGTGATGTTCGCCGCACCCGGCAAAATGCCGCTGCTCTCGCTGAGTGTCAGCCAGGATTCATTTGACGAGGCGGTCCAGCTCATGAATCCGCCGCCGCTGTTGTTAATCGTTAATGTCTGGGTCGGCGGGCTGCCGCCGCTATCGGCGGACAGAGTCAATTGTGATGCAGAGACACTGAAGGCTGGGCCCGCGTCGCCGGGCACAATGATACGGATACGGTCGTTTTGTGTATCGGCAATGTAGAGATTCGAATGGGAATCGAATGCCAGGGCATAAGGGCGCTCTAACTGGCCCAGAGCCGCTGGTCCGCCGTCACCGGCGTACCCGTACCCGGCCACCCACTCGTTCAGAAGTCCGTTTGTGCCCAGCCGCGCCAGTGCCGCATCGTCGTTGAAGTAGACATTCCCTGAAGCATCGGCCAACACGGTTTCTGGGCTCTCGACCAAGTCCGTAAGTGCATTCGTTTCTACCTGGCCGAGATACTGCTGCGGAGGCTCTGTGCCAGCAATCGTGGTAATGATTCCGGAACTATCCACCCTGCGTATTCTGAAATTGGTTGTATCCGCGATATACAAGTTGCCGTTCGCGTCTACACTGACGCCGTGCGGGAAGTTCAGTTCAGCGGCGGTCGCAGGCCCGCCATCTCCGGAAAATCCGCTGGTCCCGTTGCCGGCGACGGTGCTGATAATTCCCTGCGGCGAAACGGCGCGAATGCACGAGTTGTTGTAATCCGCAATGTAGACAGTGCCGTTCTGTGCCACGGCGACATCCCAAGGATAAGCGAGCAGAGCCTTCGTAGCCGGGCCTCCATCTCCCGCATAGCCGTTCTGCCCGGGAGTCCCGGCGTAGGTGCTGATGACGCCCGCAGGGGTGATCTTGCGCACCACCTGGTTGCCGTAGTCGGCAACATAGACATTGCCCGCGGCATCGGTTGCCATCCCTAAAGGAGAATTGAGAGTTGCAGCCGTTGCAGGACCGCCGTCTCCGCTGTAACCTGCCACTCCGGTGCCGGCAAACGTTGTAATGATCCCATTCGCATTCACTTTTCGGATTTTATTTGCGCCCGTTTCCGCGATGTAGACATTGCCGTTCACATCGGCTGCTACTCCCTCCGGCGTATCGAGTCCGGCCGAGGTTGCGGGGCCTCCATCGCCGAAGGAATTGTTAGCTCCGCTGCCGGCGTAGGCATTGATCATTTGGCTAGAATTGATTACCTGCACGAGGTTTCCGTCGCAAACGTAAACATTGCCTGAAGCATCCGCCAGCAAGCCAGGATTGCTTTGGCGGATCGACAATTGCGCCTGCGTTGCAGGGATGCCGTTGGCCAGGCTGCTCCCTCCTCCGGCGTAGGTTGAAATGATGCCGCTTGAGTTTACTTTGCGGACGCGGCCAACAAGGTCGGTCATATAAACGTTTCCGCTGGCGTCAACCGCGACTCCGGCAGGCAAGGTGACAGCCGCAGACGTGGCTGGGCCGCCATCGCCCAGCGGATTCGAGTACCCTACCAGCCCATTGCCCGCGAAGGTGTTGATGATGCCGCTGGTATTCACCACACGCACACGGTTGTTCCC
>JASIAO010000341.1 GCA_030041955.1 Acidobacteriaceae bacterium
AAGTTGAGGACCGCCGTGATCTCCTCCGTCGCCAGGCCCAAAACAGCGCGCTGAACGTCGTCGATCTTCGAGCGCTGAAAACCGAACGTCTCGAGCATTGCAAACAAGTCAAGCGAAGCACGATCGAGAGTTTCGAGGACATCGGCATGCGTATAGCAGGTGACGCCGAGAAGCTGGCGATTGCCGCTGAGGCGTTCTCCGGGCTTATCGAGCAGAACGGCGAGATCCAATCTGAAGGCGGCTGCAAGGCTCGCCTGCAGGCTGGGGACACCCGCGTTGCCCAAGCGCGTGAGCGAACGCAGCATGTCCGGAAGGGGCGGCATTTGGCCGAGCGAATGCAGCCCGTCGCGAATCTGCGCCATGCCCAGTTCACATAGGTAGCCGTCGAGATCTTCGATCAGATGCGCGACTTCATTCCCGGTCATCGAAGCCAGCGTCGTCGGGATCCCTTCGGGCGTAAGCGCGTCGTCCCACTCGTGCGTATGGTCGCCGCGCTCGCGAGTCAGCATGGCCTTCATGTCCAGATCGGCTTTGAGATTGGTGCGCTGGATGAGATCCCAAATTTGCTGCTGCAGGTAAGGCAGCTTGACCGGATCGAGTTTCTCGACGGAATAGTATTCGTTTACCAGTTGGTTTAATTCCGCAAGGGCGCCATAGGTCTGAGCCGCGGTCATGGGTGGCGTCAGATGATCGACGATGACGGCGTGCGTCCGGCGCTTCGATTGGCTGCCTTCGCCGGGGTCGTTGAGGATGAACGGATAAATCAGCGGCATATCGCCGAGCAGCAGGTCCGGGTAGCACTCCCCGGAGAGGCCGATGCCTTTACCTGGGAGCCATTCGAGGGTTCCATGCTTGCCCATGTGAACGATGGCATCAGCGCCCCAGCCGCCCTCGGACTGCGGTGTGGAGAGCCAGCGGTAGAACGCAGCGTAATGATGCGTCGGAGGCAGGTCGGGGGTGTGATAGATGGCGTTGGGATCGATGCCGTAGCCGCGCGGTGGCTGGAGCGCGATCAGTGCACTACCATAATCCATCGCAGCGAAGAGGTAGTCGCAGTGATCGCCCCAGGGCTCTTCCTGTTCGATGGAGACGACTTTCCCGCCGATGGTCGGCAACAGCTTCTTGTCGGTCTTCTTTGCCGGCAGGATGCTCGGACCATGTTCTTGTGGCTCGCCCCAGAAATCCCGCATTCTGCGCGCGGGACGTTCAGGAAAGGTCGTAAAGATCGTGCGATAGGTGGAACGAGAGAAGCGCTTTGCCTGCGCTGGGTCGAGCGGGTAGCGGTCATCGTAGGTTCCACGGGAGATGAGGTTCCGCATAAGCTCGTCGGATGTTTCCGGTAAAGCGGAGATGTTATAGCGCCTCGTGCGCATAGCGCGCAGCGTCGTCAGAAGGCTGGCCGCGGTGTCGAGACCGACGGCGCCGCCGATCTGCGAAGCTTTGGCCGCGGAGTTGGTGAGCACGAATGCAATGCGCTTCTCGCGGTTGGGGAGTCGCCGCAACGCCGCAAGGTGCACGGCGATCCCGGCGATGCGCTGCGCTCGCTCTTCGTGACCTACATAGAGGTTGTCAACGCCTGCGTTGCGCTCCTTGAAGGACAGCGGCACGGTAATGATGCGTCCGTCGAATTCCGGAATGGCGACGTTCACTGCGGTATCAAGCGCGTTGAGGCCGCGCCGCGACCCTTCCCACGCTCCACGGGGCATTCCACTGGCGATCGCCTGCACAACCGGGATGCCCAGGTGATCGAGCGAACCGACTTCTTGGCCCTGCATGGTCACGGAGCCGGCATTCACTTCTGCAAGGGCAAAGGAAAGCGTGGAGATCAGGACCTCGGCCTTGCCTTCGATCAGGCGAAATACGGCCGGCCTGCCGTTTTCCAGGGTTTTCAGGCTGGAGGTGAAGACGCAGAGAGCGTTGACGCCCTTGTTTTCGAGCGCCTGGGCGAGCGTGTCGATGAAGCCGGTGTTGCCGCTGATGCGATGCGCGCGATAAAAGAGGACGGCTACTGTGGGCTTCGTTGGGTCGGCCTGGCGCTGCCAGTCTTCCCAGGCCGGCTGATCCGCATCGGGCAGATAGATGCCGCGCTCCGGCATCGGAGCGGGCGCGGCGTAGCCGTAGCCGGTGAGCATCAGGCGGTCGGAGAGAAAACGGAAGAGCTCACCAAAATTCGTCACGCCGCCGAGATCAAGGTAGCCCGCAGCGGTTTGCATGACGTCGGCCGGCGTGTTGATGGTCTCGGCGAATTCCGAAGTAATTTCGCCCGTGCCGCTGACCAGCACCAGCGATTGCCCGCGCGCCCTGCAAGCGGCTTTTAGCCGATCGAATCCGGGGATGCAACTGAGCGGTCCGTGGCAGCGGACCACGATAACTTTGGCCTTGCTCATCTCTCCCGCGACGAGGACATTCATCTGGTCTTCGTTGCGCACTGCGTTGAGCGAGTAGCCGCTCACGCGCAGGCCCCCGGGAAGAGATGCGGTGGTCTTTATCAGCGTGAGGAGGTCGGTGTCCGCATGCGAGAGGAGCATGATCGCGCCGTTCGGCTCGACAGCATCGAGATTGGTCAACCCGTCGGGAGGGCTGGGGGTGCGGACGTCCCAGTCGTAGTAGTTGAAAACATACTCGCTGAGCTCAGCAGGCGGTTCTACAAACCGGTCGGCCCTCAACATCGTGTCGATGTAGTCGAAAATCTGGCGCACCTGCCATTCGCTGTTGACGGAATGGAACCAGATGCTCCGGCCGTCGAAGACCAGGCTGGCGACGTTGGCCATCGCGCAAGGACCGAGGCAGCCGCCTTTGGTGAGATGGACGTCCTGGCGAATTTTCCGCCGCAGCCACTCTTCCTTATAAACATCCACGGGCACGGCGGCGTACCCGCGCTCGGTGATGCCGCAGCAGCAGCCGGTAACGCAGTAGGTGAGATGAGCGCGGTGTTGCACGATGTTGAAGGCGCGGCCATCGGCGCGAATCACACGCTGACGATATGAGGTCATATCTCCTCCGCGGGCGCTCTCTGGCGGATGATCCAGACCAGATAGGGCCCTCCGATCAGAGCCAGCACAGCGCCGGCGGGAAGCTCGGCCGGCGGGATGACGATGCGTCCAATGGTGTCGCAGAGCGCGAGCAGCGTTCCCCCCAGAAGAAAGGCGCAGGGCAGCAGAATGCGATGGTCCGAGCTGACGCGGGAGCGAACCACGTGAGGCACAATTAATTCGACGAAACCGATGGGGCCGGTGAGCGCAATGGATCCGGCCATGAGGATCGAGCCGAGGATGTAGCCCTGGGCAAGCATCGACCCCACATGAACTCCGCGCGAAGCGGCCCACCGCTCTCCGACCGCCAGGAGATTCCAGTTCCGTGCCTGCGAGAGGATCACGGCGGAGACGAGCGTCACCACGGTGGCCAGAACGGCGAGCGACGTGTAGCTGGTGGCGTCGATGCTGCCGATCAGCCATCGCGCGATGGAGAACGACCGCGAGATGCCGGCAAAACCGCTAAGGATGAGAATGAAAGCGGCGCAGATGCTGTTGATGGCCATTCCCGTGAGCAGCAGACCGAATGCCGATATCTGACGCTGCCGGAAGGCGCCGCCAATGACGATGACCAGCACGGCAAAGGCGCCGATGAGCGCGCCGATCCAGGTCATGGGGATACCGTGCAAGGTCTCCCACCCGAGGGCGATGACCGCGACGGCGCCCAGCGAAGCGCCGGTGGAGATGCCGAGCGTGTAGGGCGTGGCGAGAGCATCGCGCAACATCGCCTGAAAGAGCGTTCCCGCGAGCGAGAGGGCGCCACCCGCGATGAGCGCGAGGAGTGTGCGAGAGAGCCGCAGTTGCAGCAGGATCTCGTAGTCTGGCTCCTGACGCCGCAGGACCCGCGTGAGACTGATGGAACCGGCTCCAACCCAGGGCAGGACCAACGCTGCAGCGATAAAGACAGCCAACGAGAGTACCAGGCTGTATCGAGCCGTGAACGAAAGCTGGGGCGCGGCGCTCATTGGTACCAGACCCAGGGAGCGCCGGAGGGAGTCGTGCCGAGTTCCAGACGCCGGGAGAACAGTTCCAGCCACTCTTTGTTTTCGTGCGCTTCCGCGGTTCGAATGTCCCAGGCAATGACCCCGTTGGCCAGCACCAGCAGGCGCGTGCAATAGGTGAGCGCCAGGTTCAGGTCGTGGGTAGCCGCAATGCAAAGCTTGCCCGCCAACGCCTCGTCGCGCAGGACGCTGAAACAATGCAACTGCTGCTCGATGTCGAGAAACGTCGAGGGCTCGTCCAGCAGCAGCACGGCGGCGTTTTGGGCCAGGCAGGCGGCGACGAGCACGCGCTGTCGCTCACCGCCGCTCAGCGACTGGAAAGGACGATGGCGGTGCGGCCAGCTTGAGGTGCGCTCCATGGCAGCGCGGATATGCCTGTGGTCCTCCTCCGATTCGAACCAGCTGTCGGTGTGCGGATATCGTCCCATGCCGACCAGTTGCTCCGCGGTGAAGGGAAGATCGGCGTGAATGGACTGGGGCAGATGGCTGACCTGCTGCGCCATCTCGCGGCGCTTCCACTCCAGCTGTCTGCGTCCGCCGATCACCACGGAACCGGCCTCGGGCCTGCGAAAACCGGAGACGATGTCCAGGAGAGTGCTCTTCCCTGAGCCATTCATGCCGATCAGAGCGAGAAACTCTCCGGCTCCGGCGTGAAAGCTGACCGAATCCAGAACCGAGCGGCTTCCGTAGGCGAAGCTGATGCCATCGACTTCGAGCAGGCGACTCAATCCGAGTCTCCGATTCCGTGCACAAAATCGAAGAGCCGTTGCGTCGCAAGGGGAGTACGCGGTCCGGGCACAACCAGCGAGTCGCTGGTGCCTGCGTAGACATGTCCGGCGCGCACTGCCGCGAGGGCGCGGTATTGCCCCCACAGGGCGAGCGTCGCCGAGCGCGAGGCACGGCGAGCTGCTTCGGTTTCCTGCGTCCCGCTGAGGTCGATGATGACGTCGGGATTCTCCCGCAGCACGGTCTCCAGCGATATACGCGGATATTCCGGCAGACTGGGTTTTGCCAGAACGTTGTTTCCACCGGCGATTTCGAGGATCTGATCGACGTAGTTGTCTGGACCGACCGCGGTGAGATTGCTCAGCGTGCCCTGCTGGCGATCGACGATGACCAGCACGCGCGGCGACGGCATGGCCCTGGCCTTCGCCCTAATGGCGGCGAGAGAACCCTGGATCTGCGCCACCAGCGCAGCGGCTCGATCCGGAACGCCGGCTGCCTTGCCGATGAGCTGAATCTCGGTATAGATATCCTGAAGCGTTGCATGCGGAACCTGGATGAACGGGATATGCAGGGCGGTCAGACGATCGGTCAACTGACTCGATTGCCGCTCCAGAATGACGAGATCCGGGGAAAGGCGCGCGATCGCTTCGGGATCGGGCCGGATGTAGCTCCCGACGATGGGGAGCTTTCTGACCTGGGGCGGGTAATTGCAAAATTGCGAAACGCCCACCACTTTGTCTCCCAGGCCGAGCTCGAACAGCGTCTCGGTAATGCTGGGCGAAGTGGAGACAATCCGCTGCGGTGCGGTTTGCGCGGGCAGCGCCACGGCGCAAGCCATGAGGAGAAGCAGAATCGCAGCAGACCGGGCCGGCAGAGAGCGGTGCGGCCATCGCGGAACTGCCGCGCGATCGAACTCGTGCCTGCCGGAATGACGCGGTCCGCGAACCCGATTCATAGTTACAGCCTCACCCATGGTTTCATCAGCTATGCAGCCGCTGCGCGCGAAGACTCTTCTCCGCAAGCCATCCGAAGAGAAGCCCGAGGACACTCCAAAGAAGCACCTGCATCTCCATGGCAGCAACGCGGAACTTCCACAACACGGTCACCGGAAACCCCGCCGGGACTTCGTTAATGTCGGGGAGAAGGCGCGACGCCAGAAACATGACGACAACGAAGACCGCACCCGCAGCCGCCGATGCGTTCCAGCCTCCCCAGCGCGCATGGAGCCATCGTTCGACTTCTGTTGCAATCACCATCGCCAGGACAGAAAAGGCGATCAGCAGAAAATACGCCGCGGTGCGCATGCCGATGGTTGCAGGTCTGCCTACGGAGGGCGGATTCGCGGGGTATTTCAGCGCAGGAACGACGGCCAGGGTGACGAAAGCCAGCCCCGCCAGCAGAGCGGAGAGGGTTCGCGGGCTGGTCACCGGCATCCGGCCGAAGGCGAAGGCGAAGACAAGCGCGAAAATTCCACCCAGCGCTGTCCCGTCCACGACGGTGGCCGTCAGCAGTCCGAGACTGGCCTGGATCCTGCGGCTGACAATCACAGGCTCCGGCGGTTCGCCGTTCGCCCGGTCCATGGCGGTTTCAAATGCGATGGCGCGATCTACCTGCGGTTCCCCAATCCACCGGGCCAGGGCGAAGACGAGCAGGCCGGCAAAGAGTCCCGCAAGCATCCCGCGCACCAGCAGGATGCGAGTCATCGGTCCTCTTTTCTAGTGGCAGGGAAAGCCGAGAAGATGGCGGCCGTCGTGCACGAATTCGTGAACGACGTGGCCCTGGATCAGCGAAATCGCTCCCTGTTCGGCGCCCACAAAGTAAAGCGCCAACAGTAACAGGAGCCCTCCGAAGACCGCCCAGGGCAGGATTTCGCGGACTGGTATAACGGGAATAGAAACGGGTTGGTGATCGAGGGTACCGGCTACGGAGTGAGCCATTCAAGAACCTCCTGGGATCGTGCGTCCCACTGCTAAAGTTCGCTTGAGGAATGAAGGAAGGTCTGGCTGGAATCACAGTGGCGCGACCGCGCCGGAATTTCACCGGCTTCTTCGCTTCATTTCAAAGACTAACCTAACGCTATGTGTCTCTATGATGGGTGTCAAGGCCCATGACAGACCGGGCAGAGCGATTCACTTGACCACACAACTCACTTTCATCGCACACGCTGCCACGGAAGCGCAGCGGCATGCCGTATTCCCTCTAGACGAGCCTGTCCTTGAGCGCGAAACCGCGAGGATTAGAGATCTCAACTGGACCACACCTCGGGCTGACCGAATTTGGTCGGCGCCCGAACGCCGGGCGCAACAGACATCCCGCATTTTGGGATTGCATGCGGGGGTTGCTGACACATTGCGGGATTGTGACTACGGGCAATGGCGTGGCCGCAGGATGAAGGAAGTGCAACAGGAAGATCCGAATGGAATGCTTACGTGGTTGACTGATCCAGGTGCAACCCCGCATGGCGGCGAATCAATTGATGCTCTGATTGGCCGAGTGGGAAGTTGGATGGATGAGCAGCCTGGTATCAGGCACACGATTGCCGTGACTCATCCAGCGGTAATCCGGGCTGCGATTGTGTACGCCCTGCGCCTCCCGTCTCAGAACTTCTGGCGCTTCGACGTCGCGCCCGTGACCGTCACCGATCTGCGCTTCAGCCGTGATGTGTGGACCGTGCGATGCTCCGGCTGTTCTTTACTAACGATAAAACACGAGGTGGAAGAGGAGGCTGACACCTGAAGCATCTCTCTGGCTGCGCGATATTGAAATCACGGCGATTGTGCTATAGTCCGTCTCAGACATTCCAGGTGCCCGCGAGGGCATAACAGGGAAGCCGGTGTAAGTCCGGCGCGGTCCCGCCACTGTAAACAGGACAATC
>JASIAO010000342.1 GCA_030041955.1 Acidobacteriaceae bacterium
AAGGTGGCGGCCATGGACGCGCCCAAAAATTCAATGGAAAAGCCGGAATTCCGCGGTGCGGATGCGGCTCCGGGCGGCGAACCAGCCAGCGCGACCGGCATCTTCGGACAGGTGCCCGCGAAACCGGCAGCCGCCGAGGAGGATCTGCTCGCGTCTCTGATGAAGCAGAGCGATGCGCCTCCGCCTTCATCGCCAAAGCCCATGCAGGAGCCGCAGGCAATGTCTGCGCCGCAGCCCGATCCTGGGGCGAGCGCGAAACCGGGAGCCTCGCAGGGTCCGGGTGATTTCACGCGCATGTTGCAGGCGTTAACGACCACCGAACAGAGCGCGCCGGCGAGTGCAGCGCCAGTTCCGCCCCCGACGGAACATGTTTCGCGGGTTTTTAGTCAGGTTCCCATGGAAAAGAAGCTAGCTGCCGAGCCGGCCGCGGGAGTCTCCGGCCAGCCCGCGCCGGCGGCGAGCGCACCGGCCGGCTCATCGGAGCCTGGCGCGTTTACGCGGATGTTCAGCTCGATGAGCGCGCAGCCGTCGGCGGGGTCCCCACCTCAACAGGCAGGACCGCCCGCGACGGCGCCGGCGTCCGGACCGGGAGAATTTACGCGCATGTTTCAAGCCGCGCAGGGAGCAGGTTCCGTGCGTGAGACGGCGCCGCCAGCAGCGCCCGAAGCGCCGCAGGGGCCGGGCGCATTCACGCGGATGTTCTCGAGCCAGAGCGCGGCTGCCGGCTCGCAGGATGATCAGCTGAAATCGCTTAAAGCGGAGCCGGAACGCGGATGGAAACCCACGGAAGGTCCGGTGCCGCCGCCGGCCCCTCCGCCCATTGCAGCGCAGGGCGGCTTCACGCAATTACTGCAGGCGCTGAATCAGGAATCGACCGCGAAGCCTGCGCCTCCTGCGCCGCCCGCGGCTCCGTTTGCTGCGCCACAGCCGGAGGTGGGCAAACCTGGAGGGTTTACGCAGCTGTTGCACACCCTGTCGGATCAGGAGACTGCGCCGCCATCGCCCGCGCAACCCGTGGCTCCGCCGCTGTACTCCCCGGCTGCATCCGCAGCTCCGCCGCCAGTGGCGTTTCCATCTGCTCCGCCCTCTGCTCCGGCGGCAGCACCGCCGGTGCTTCCGCAGATGGCGCCGCCACAACCGGCTGCCGCGGGGCCCGGCGAGTTCACGCGCGTCATCTCCGGCTCGGCGCTTCGTGATCTGCAGGGTCCGGGCGCGGGAACTGCTCCGCCGGCGGCCGCTGCGCCCGCGGCTCAACCCGCATGGACGCCTCCGGCGATGCCAAGACCGCCGGCCATGCCATCGGTTGCGCCTCCAGCCATGGGGTCTGCGCCGGCCGCGGCTCCCTTTGCGGCGCCCGCATTTGGATTTCCTCCGCAGGCTGCGCCCGCACCGCCGCCTGCTCCCGCGCCTCCGCAGAGCACGCTGCAGAAGTACCTTCCGCTGATCCTGGTGCTGAACCTGTTCCTGATGGTGGCGATTGTGCTGATTCTGTTCTTCGTGCTGCGCCACAAATGACTTGCGCATTCGCGCCGAGCTGTTCGAACAGGGATAGCGAAGTTCGGGCGGCGTGAAGCGGGGCGGCCTCGGTCCGTTCCGCGGCCTTAAACACCGGGCGGCCGGCTGCGAGCGGTTCCTGAATTACTTCGATCTGCTTTTGTGAAATCCGGACGAAATCTCCGGAGTTCTGCCCTGCCCTGGCTCGTCGTTGAGGAACTTCGTGACCAGATTTTTCATGCTTGCATCGAGGCCGCACTGAGGATTCGAGGTCAGGCTCGTTTTATCCAGGGTGTAATCGCAGCCTTGCAAGGGGTTGAAATCGTCCTCTGTGGCCCCCGGCATGATCCAGGTTCGGCTCACTATCAGGGCGCAAATGACGTCCTTCGCATCGATCATCTTGGTGGCGAGTTCCTGCGCGTACAACGGCCAGAGAGCGTTGGGCGCCTTGGTAGCTTTGGCGCCAGGTGTTACTTCCTTCTTGATTGCCTCCAGCCCATCGGCAACCTGCTTTGCGTGCGTATTAGCCAGCTCCCGGACGTAGACCGCGTAAACCCACAGGCGTGTTACGTCCCGATCGATAGGGAAAAGCGGAGCCATCGTGAAGCGCGGGCTCACGCACACGGCGGTGGGTGGGTCGATGTCCCCGGCAGCTCCCTGGCCAGGACGGTACATGATTGGGGAGGCATCGTCGCGGGAAAAGAATCCATGACTGAACATGAGGTTAGGTTCGCGCGTGTCGCCTCGAAAGCAGATTCGACCGCCGCCGACGACGGATTGAGTCTGCATGGGTTGGTTCGGTGAAGTAGACATCGAGCTCCTCCTTTTTCGGGCCATGCGCAGGGTGGGCGAAGGAAGCGCCAGACCATGATAGGCCGATTCCGAATGGAGGCAAGCGTTCCATCGGGAATGCCTGTCGGCCGCGAGTTCCGGCGCCGGTATGGAAGAACACGAGTTTTCTTCGTGTCGCGATGCTGTGCCCTGTCACTTTTCCCGGTTCCTGGTGTGCTTCCTCTGCCAGGCGCTTTCTGTAAGCGGCAAAGCCGTTGGATCAGTCGGGATTGGCGAACAGGAAGATGAGCTCCATGTCGGGGTTGGGAATCTCGCCGGGCGTGTAGACGGCGAAGTTCCGCGCGCGGACCACCGCTTCCCATGCGGGGCCGCTGCGCTCGACGCTGAAGTACTGGTAGCGCAGCTTGACCGGGATGGCCTTGGGCGGGACGGGCACGTGGGTGAGTTTGAGGCCGGGCATCGCCTGGCGGATGAGCTGCTCGATGTGCGTTGCGGAACAGGCTTTGGCGAGAGCCGGCATGCGCGCGATCAGATCGGCCTCGTTCATGTCGGCAGAGATGGCGAGGTAGGTGCGGGAGTTCTCGAAGTAGCGATCTTTGTCGATGGCCGCGGCATAAATCGAGTCGCGCAGGGGCTTGAGGGGCAGCGCCACGAAATTGCTGGGGACGACGGTCTCCAGCAGCTCCGCAATGGTCGCGTCGAGGGCCAGAAAACAGGGGCCCAGGCGCTCATGCTCGTAGCGGGGCAGGTCGCGCGGCTCGATTTTCGAGGAAAAAGTGGTGAGCGAGCCGGCCAGTGAGAGCAGATGCAGGAAGAGGGTTTCAGGATGGAGCTGGGTCGCCTCCAGCAGGTGGCGCAGCACAGGAAGATGCGAGTTGATGGTGTAAAGCAGCCAGAAATTGGCGATGTCTGAGGCGCTGAAATCGGCGAGCGACTGGTTGCGCTGGCGGCGGGAACCTGCGAGTTGGCTGCTGCGCGAGACGAGGGTTTCGATTTCGCCGCGCAGGATTCCGGTGAGCAGATCGTTTCCTTTGATGTTGAGAAGCGGCGGCACGTATTTGGGATCGAGGCGGTAGCCGCCGGCTTCGGTGCGCTCAATCTGAGCGAGGGGCAGCAGCACCGAGCCCTCGATATTCTCGTTCTCGGCGAGGATCTGCAGATTTTTGCGGGCCAGCGAAACCGGCTTTTCGACACCCGAGCTGTTTTCGTCGCGGAGCATCTGCAGTTCGGAGTAGAAACGGGCGCTGACTCCGCCGCGCTGCAGGGCGACGTTGATTCCTCCGGGACGGTCCTGGGGCACGGCCAGGAAAAAGGCGCAGGTGGCATTGCCGGGCGGGAAGCAGTCCTCGAGAGTGCGGGAGTCGGGAGCCGGGTCGCAGGCAGGCATGTCGAGCATCAGGCCGTCAGGAAAGATGCCCGAAGCCTGAACGAGGCTGAGTCGTCCCTGGCTGAGACCGGCGGCGTCGATTTGCAGCGAGGTAAAGCCCCAGTTGCGGAACGAGAGGGCGCTCGAGAGGAAACGCAGGGTGTCCTCGAAGAAGCGGTCCTGGGCCTGCAGGTGCTGCGGAGACAAGAGGACGCCTTTGGACCAAATGACGGGCTGTAACTGTGGCATGAGGTAATGTTCCCCTTCGTCTCGTCCGTTTGCGAACCGAGTATATACCGCGCTCTGGCCGGGGCGGCCGTTTCCCGCTGCCAGCCGGCAAAGCGAGTGCAGATGAGCCGTTGGCTCTTGACAGATAGAAAAACTCAACCAATAATCGGGACGCTCAGGAAAATGGACGCAATGACTTCCCCAAAATCAGAAGGTCTGGTGTCCTTAACGGAATTGTCATAGAAGTCAACGCGTCAGGTTCGATTGTCCCTGTTAAGCCTTGATTTAAGCCAGCGGAGCACGGCGCGCTGTTTTCTATCGCAGAAGGATTCCGAGGAAAAGACAATGGCAAAAGAGAGTACGCAGCACAAGCTCGACCGCGTTCGTTCGCCTCGCGTGCACATCACCTACGACGTGGAGGTTGGCGACGCGATTGAAATCAAGGAACTGCCATTCGTGATGGGAGTTCTTGGAGATCTGACCGGGCAGCCGGAGCAGCCGCTGGCGGCCCTGAAGGATCGCAAATTTGTCGAGATCAACCCCGACAACTTCGACAGTGTGCTGAAGGGGATGCAGCCGCACCTGGCGTATTCGGTGGCCAACAAGCTGACCGACGATCCCAATGCGGGGCAGATCAGCGTGAATCTGAAGTTCGAAAGCCTCGACGATTTCTCACCGGAGAACGTGGCGCAGCAGGTGGGACCGCTGAAGGAGCTGCTCGATCTGCGCACGCGCCTGTCGGATCTTCGCGGAAGCCTGCAGGGGAACGACAAGCTGGACGAGGCGTTGTTCGAGGCGGTGTCGAATACGGAATCGCGCGAGAAGCTTCGGGCTGAACTTGGCAAGAGCGGAGGTGGGGAATGAGCGCAGAAAAAGCGACGGCGGCAGGGGCAGCGACAGCGGAAGCCCTGGAACAGGCGCAGGAACAGGGACTGCTGGATCAGATAGTCGCGCAGGGACGGTTCACGCGCGACGCAGCATCGCTGGAGCGCGGGCGCGACATGGTGAAGGAGTTCGTGTCGCAGGTCCTCGAGGGTCACATGACGCTGACCCGCGACGCGGAGGCCACCATCCAGGCCCGCATCGCGGAGATCGACCGGCTGATTTCTCTCCAGCTCAACGAGGTGCTGCACTATCCGTCATTTCAGAAGCTGGAGGGGACATGGCGGGGCATCAGGTACCTGCTGGACCAGTCTGAAACCAGCGAGATGCTGAAGATCAAAGTGCTCAACGTCTCCAAGCGCGAGCTGCTGAAGGATCTGCAGAGGGCGCCGGAGTTCGATCAGAGCGCTCTGTTCAAGAAGGTGTACGAAGAGGAGTTCGGCGTATTCGGTGGCGCGCCGTTTGCCGCGCTGGTGGGCGATTTCGAATTCGGACGCGGGCCGGAGGACATGGAACTGCTGGAGCGCATCGGCCAGGTGGCGTCGGCAGCCCATGCGCCGTTCCTTTCCTCGGCGAATTCCGAACTGCTGAACCTGAGCAGCTACACGCAACTGGGAGCGCCGAGGGACATCGGAAAGATCTTCGACTCCACGGAATACGCGAAGTGGAAGAGCTTCCGCCAATCGGACGACTCGCGTTACGTGGCGCTGACGCTGCCGCACATTCTGATGCGGCTGCCTTACGGGAAAGATACCAAGCAGATCGAGGCCTTCGACTTCGAAGAAGCGGTGGATGGCAGCGATCACTCCAAGTATCTGTGGGGCAACGCCGCCTACGCGCTGGGGGCGCGGCTCACGAATTCATTTGCGAGGCACGGCTGGTGCGCGTCCATTCGGGGCGTAGAGGGCGGCGGCCTGGTGGAGGGGCTTCCCGCGCACACCTTCCGGACCGACGAAGGCGATGTCGCGCTGAAGTGCCCGACCGAAGTGGCCATTACGGATCGCCGGGAAAAGGAACTGGCCGATCAGGGGCTGGTGCCGCTGGTGCACTGCAAAAACACGGACTATGCGGCCTTCTTCAGCGTGCAGACCGTGAACAGGCCAAAGCTGTACGACAAGGACGCCGCCAACGCGAATGCGCGGCTGTCGGCGCAGTTGCCGTACATCCTGGCGATGTCCCGGTTTGCGCATTACCTGAAGGCGATGATGCGGGACAAGATCGGCAGCTTCATGAGCCGGCAGGAATGCGAAAAGTTTCTCAACCAGTGGATCAGCAACTATGTTGTCGACTCCGATAATGCATCGCAGGCGGCCAAGGCAAGCCATCCACTGCGGGAAGCTGCAATCCAGGTTTCGGAAATTCCCGGGAAGCCGGGCGCATACCGCGCAGTAGCATTCCTGAAGCCGCATTTCCAACTTGACGAGTTGTCTGTGTCGCTGCGTCTGGTGGCCGATCTGCCTGCGTCGGCGAGGAAATAGCGGAAGGATCATCTGGCTGGCGCCAGCCCAACTGCGGCAGCTCACGAGGGGTGTGTTGCCGATTGAGAGGAGAGAACGATGGCAGTTGATTATTTCCTGAAACTCGATGGTGTCGAGGGCGAATCGGACGACGCAAATCACAAGAAGCAGATTCAGCTGCTGAGCTTCAGCTGGGGCGCCAGCAACGTGTCTTCAGTCGCCGGCACGGGTGGATCGGGCGCGGGCAAAGCCAATCTGTCCGATATCAGCATCATGACGAACTTCGACAAATCGACGCCGCTGCTGTTTAAGAATCTGACCAAAGGCACGCACTTCAAGACGGGGACGCTGGAGGCGGTCAAGTCGGGCACCGACGGCAAGCCCTATCTGAAGGTCGACTTCAAGGAGCTTTTCTGCACGAGCCTGCAGATCGGGGCGTCGAGCGAGGTTCCTTCGGTGAGCGCCTCGTTCAGCTATAACGAGATGAAGATCGATTACTCCGCCCAGAACGAACAGGGCAATCTGGTCAGCACCGGCGCGGTTACCTACAACGTGAAGGAAAACAAAACCTCGTAAGGCGGCCCGCGTTATGGACGCGCTTTCTCTTTACCGGTCGGGCAACTTACGGGCGGCCGTGGATGCGCTTGGCGACGAGTTGAAGAAGCAGCCGCTCGACGCCAGGCGCCGCACTTTTCTCTTCGAGCTGTTGTGCTTCGCGGGAGAGTACGGGCGCGCCGAGAAGCACCTGGACATACTTTCCGACGCCAGTTCGGAGGCGGCCGCCGGGGCGATGGTGTATCGCAGCGCGCTGCACGCCGAGCGCCAGCGGCAGGAGATGTTCGCGAACGACACGCTCCCTCTGGGGACAAGTCATCCCTCGCCGGCCGGAGAGATGAACGGGACGCCGTTTGCCGGGGTGTCAGATGCGGATCCTCGCATCGGGGCACACCTGGAAGTTTTCATCGCAGGCAGTTACACGTGGATTCCGTTCGTCTACATCGAGTCGCTGGAGACTGAGCCGCCGAAGAGGCTCCGCGACCTGCTCTGGCTGCCCGCAGTTTTGCGCGCGACGGCGGATTTCCGGATGCAGGATCTGGGCGAGGTTCTCCTCCCGGTGGTTGCGCCGCTTTCCTGGAGGCACGCAGACGATACCGTGCGGCTCGGCCGGGTTACGGTGTGGGAAGAGAACGACAAATATGGAGCTGTGCCGGTCGGGCAGAAGCTGCTGGTGAGCGGCGAAGAAGAAACGCCATTGCTGGAGATCCGGAAGCTCAGTTTCCATCAGGCGGGGGAGAGGGCCGAAAGTGCCGCTGCGCGATGATCTGCTCAATCCGATTCCGGGCGAAAATCCTTCAGGCGTAAGCCTTCGTTACGACCGCGTCTCCGATCAGATCAAGGAAGCCAGAACCGAGGGGGATGCGTCCATCCTGGGCAATCTGGCATCGCCCAAAAAAGCAGACTACAAGCTGGTGATCAAGCTGGCGGGCGATGCCCTGGCGGCGAAGAGCAAGGATCTCCAACTGGCCGCCTGGCTGACTGAAGCGCATGTGAAGCGCGACGGCATCGGCATGATCGAGCCCTGCCTCAAGCTGATGCTCGACCTGCAGCAGCAGTTCTGGGAGACGCTGTATCCGGAAATTGAGGATGGAGACCTGGGGTTGCGGGCGGTTCCCATCGAGTGGGCCGCGAACCGGGTAGCGGACATTCTGCACGAGGCTCCGATCACCAAAGAGGGCCTGAATTTTTATCAATACCGGGAATCGCGGGCGGTTGGATACGAGGCGGATGCGGAAGCGAGCGACTCCAGACGCGAGGCTCGCGCGATGGCGATTGCCGACGGCAAGGTGACGGCGGAGGACTTCGACAAGTCCTTCGCCGCAACGCCGAAATCCTGGTATGCGGCGATGGAGGAGGCGCTCCGCGCGTCGAAAGAGACGCTGGATGCGCTGCAGATCTTCTGCGAAGAGAAGTACGGCGATGACGGACCCGGTTTCGGCAAGCTGCACACCGCGCTGGACGAGGTCGGGCAGGTAGTGAGCAGCCTGCTGAACGAAAAGCGGAAGCTCGAGCCCGACGAACCGGCGCCGGGTGAAGAGGAGGCGCCGCAGGAGGAGACCGAGCCCCAGCCTGTTGCGGTAGCTGAAGCAGAAACGGCCGGTGATTCCGCCCCGGTGGCGCGAAGGAAAGCCGCCGGCTCGCTTTCGGCGGAGCCGGTGGATCGGGAGGATGCGGTCGCGCGCATTCAGGCATGCGCGAAATTCCTGCAAAACGAGAACCCATCGAGTCCCATCGCTTATCTGGTGCAAACTTCGCTGCGCCTGGGCGAGATGAGGGAGCAGGGAAGCTCGCCGGCGTGGGATTTTCTTGCGCCCCCGGCCACGGAGCAGCGGCAGAATCTGAAGCGGCTGGCGGCGGAAGCGAACTGGGGAGAGCTGCTGAACCTTGCGGTTGCCGCGGCGGGGCAGCCCTGCGGACGAGGCTGGCTGGATGTGCACCGCTATATATGGAATGCGAGCAACGAAATGGGGTACTACGCCGTGGCGGGGAGCGTGATCGCTACGGTTCGCGCGCTGCTCGCGGATATTCCGGAGATCCCGGCGTGGACCATGAGCGACGACACGCCCACCGCCAATCCGGAGACGCGGCGCTGGCTGGAAGAGATGGTGATTCCGAAAGCGCCGGAGCCGGTCGAGCAGCCGCAGGCTGAGCCTGAGCCGGCGATTTATTCGGAATCTGCGCAGTCCCAGCAAAACGGCACGGAGCCTGTGGAGCCGGACCTGCTGGATGTGGCCAGGGACCTGATGTCGCGGGGCAGACTGAACCAGGCGGTGCAGTTGCTGATGCGCGACGCCGCGCAGCAGCCGAGCGGGCGTGCGCGTTTCCAGCGGCGGCTGCAGATTGCGCAAATGTGCGCGAGCGCGGGGCAGAACAAGGTGGCCTATCCGGTGCTGGAGGAATTAGTGAAGGAGATCGACGAGCGCCGCCTGGAGGAGTGGGAGGCCAGCGACATGATCGCGCCGCCGCTGGCTCTGCTGCTGCGCTATCTGGACGAGGCGGGAAACCAGAGCATGCGCGACGCGGTGTTCGCCAGGCTGTGCCGCATCGACCCCATCGCGGCCATGGATGTTTCGCGCTGACATTGAAAGGAGAACGCAGCATTGGCGCGTTCGGCTACAGAAACGTTGGTGACCCAGTCGGTTCTGGACCGGCTGACGCAGGTGGAGGAGTGGCCGTCCACGCGCAACCAGTCCGTGCGCTTTTTTCGCGACGCGCTGAAGCGCGATCTGGAGTGGCTGCTGAACACGCGGAAACCGCCGCTGCCGGAGATTGCCTCGCGTCCGGCCGTCCGGGACTCGGTCATCAATTTCGGCCTGCCGGATATCAGCGCGCTCGGTTTAGCGTCGGCGTCGGATCAGCATTCTCTGCGCGTAGCCATCGAAGCGTGCCTGCGCGTCTTTGAGCCGCGGCTTTCCGATGTGCGCGTGACTCTGGAGAGCGCGGATACGACGGACCGCCGGCTGCGCTTCCATATCGAGGGAAATATGAAGCTGGACCCGGCGCCGGAAGAGATTGCTTTCGATACGGTGCTGGAGCTTTCCAGCGGCGAGTACAAAGTGAAGTGACCCATGCGTGAAGAATTGCTGGAATATTACGAGCGCGAACTGGCGTACCTCCGCCAGCTGGGGGGCAAGTTCGCCGAAAAATATCCGCGCGTGGCCAGCCGTCTTCTGCTCGAGCCGGACCGCTGCGACGATCCGCACGTGGAGCGCCTGCTGGAAGGCTTCGCCTTCATGGCGGCGCGCGTTCACCTGCGCATCGACGATGATTTTCCTGAGGTGACCTCGGCGCTGCTGGGCATTGTGGCGCCGCATTATCTGCGGCCGATCCCCTCCATGACCATCGTCGAGTGCCAGGTCGATCCGGAGCAGGGAAAACAGACCGCGGGGCAGACCATGCCCGCGGGAACCTCGCTGGCCACGCGGCGTCTGGTGGACGGCCAGCCCTGCCGCTTCCGCACGGCGTACGCGGTGGATCTGTGGCCGTTCACGGTGGGAGAGTGCGAATGGCGGCAGCCCGAGCGGCTGTCGGATCCGGTGCGCGTGCCGGGCGCGGCGGGCGTGCTGCGGGTTCAATTGCAGTGCGCGCGCGATGTGCTGTTCAGTCAGCTGAACCCGCCAAAGGTGGCGTTTCACCTGGCCGGCGAATCGAATGTGGTTCACACGCTCTACGAGCTGCTGTGCCGGAACTGCATCGCGATTCTGGTGCGCAATCCGCAGCAACGCGGCGGCAGGACGGTGTCCATTCCGCTTTCGCTGCTGCGCGCCATGGGCTTCGACGAGCACGAAGCGCTCCTGCCGTATCCCCGGCGGTCCTTCGATGGATATCGCCTGCTGCAGGAGTACTTCACGTTTTCAGAGAAGTTCCTGTTCTTCGAGCTGGCGGGCCTGCAGGCGATTGCCGAGGCGGGGTGCGGCGGGCAGGCGGAGATTCTCTTTTGCTTCTCGCGCTTCGAGCGGCCGGAACGCAGTCAGGATCTGGAGACCGGCGTTTCTGCGCGCACGCTGCGCATGGGATGCACGCCGGTGGTGAACCTGTATTCGCAGGTAGCCGAACCGATCCTGATCACGCACGCGAAGCATGAGTACCCGGTGATTCCAAATGCGCGGCGCCAGGAGACCATGGAGGTGCATTCCATCGACGAGGTGATGGCGGCGAACACGTCGCGGCGCGAAAGCATCCGGATCGACCCGCTGTACGCCTATCGCTACCAGGCGCGGAGCGGCAGCAACCGCGTTTACTGGCACGCGCTGCGGCGCAAAAACGAAGTGGGCGAGCGCGAGCCTTCCACGATGGAGCTCTCGCTGGTGGACGTGGACGGAACGATGACGGAGCCGAACGCCGAAGTGCTGACGGTGCGCTGCTCCTGCTCCGATTTCGATTTGCCGTCGCGGCTTCCTTTCGGGCTGGAAGAAGGAGATTTTACGGCCGAAGATTTCCCGGCGATCCGCTGGATCACGGCGCTGCGGCGCCCTACGCCCAGTTACGATCCGCCCCAGGCGAAGGGGCAGTTGTGGCGGCTGGTTTCGCAGCTCTCGCTGAATTACCTTTCGCTCACCGAAGAAGGCACCGGAGCCCTGCAGGAGATACTGCGGCTGCACAACTTCACCGATTCGTCCTATCTGGAAAACCAGATCGGGGGGATCGTGCGGCTCGGCTCGCGGCCGCACTTCGCGATCATGCAGTCCGCATACGGGAATCTGCCGGCGCGTGGGACGCGGGTTGAGGTCGAGTTCGACGAGCGGCAGTTCGTGGGCGGCGGCGTATATCTCTTTGCGAATGTGCTGGACCGTTTTCTGGGCAGCTACACCTCCATCAACAGCTTCTGCCAACTGGCGGCGCGCAGCAGCCAGAGAAAGGAGGCGCTGGGCGAATGGCCGCCGAAAGCGGGTTACAAACCGCTGATCTGAAATTCGCTCCGGTGCGGGAGATGCTGGAGAAGGAGCCGTACTGCGTGCGGTTCTTCCAG
>JASIAO010000038.1 GCA_030041955.1 Acidobacteriaceae bacterium
ACCGAAGGGCTGAACAATCTGCCCATCCGCGAGGTCAACGGCGCCATGGTCTACATCCGCGACGTGGCGCACGTGCACAGCGGATCGCCGCCGCAGACGAATATCGTGCGCGTCGACGGGCAGCGCGCCTCGCTGCTTTCCATCCTGAAAACCGGCAACGCATCCACGCTGGACATCATTAAGGGCATCCGGGCAAAGCTCGCGCAGCTGAAGCCGCAATTGCCGCCGCAGCTGAAGATCACACCGCTGGCGGATCAGTCGATCTTCGTGAAGGCGTCGATCGATGGCGTGGTGCATGAGGCGGTCATCGCGGCGGTGCTCACGGCGCTAATGATTCTCGTCTTCCTGGGCAGCTGGCGGAGCACGCTCATCATCGCCGTTTCCATCCCGCTCTCCATCGTCACCTCGCTGCTGGTATTGCGGGGGCTGGGCGAGAGCATCAACATCATGACTTTGGGCGGTCTCGCGCTGGCTGTCGGCATTCTGGTGGACGATGCCACGGTGGAGATCGAGAATATCAACCGGAATCTCGAGCAGGGGAAGGCCATCGAACAGGCAATTCTCGACGGCGCCGCGCAGATCGCGGTCCCTGCGTTCGTGGCCACGCTCTCCATTTGCATCGTCTTCGTGCCCATGTTCTTCCTCGGCGGCGTCGCGCGTTATCTGTTCGTGCCGCTGGCGGAAGCTGTGGTCTTCGCCATGCTGGCCTCCTATCTGCTCTCGCGCACCGTGGTCCCGACGATGGCGCGCTATCTGCTGCACGAGCATGACGAAGCCGAGGCCCAACAGAGGCAGCACAGCCGCAACCCCTTCACGCGATTCCAGCTGGCTTTCGAGCACTACTTCGAGAAGATCCGCTCATCGTACCGCAACGCTCTCGATCTGTGCGTGCGCCATGCGGGAGCGTTCATGGTGCTGTTCTTCGTCTTCACTATGGGGACGGCGGCTCTCCTTTATCCCTTCCTGGGCGAGGATTTCTTCCCCACGGTCGACGCCGGCCAGTTCAAGTTGCACGTGCGCGCGCGCACCGGCACGCGCATCGAGGACATGGCCGATCTGTGCGACCGCATTGACAACACCATTCGCGAGGTGATTCCGAAGAAGGAGTTGGTCACGATCATCGATAACATCGGCCTTCCCTACTCCGGCATCAACACCTCGTACTCCAATTCGGCGCCCATCGGGCCGGCGGACGCCGACATTCAGGTGTCGCTCACCGAAAAGCACCATCCCACCGATGACTATGTGGCGCGGCTGCGCCAGATTCTGCCGCAGCGCTTCCCGGACACTGAGTTTTACACGCTGCCGGTGGATATGGTCACGCAGATTCTCAACTTCGGCCTGCCCGCTCCCATCGATATCCAGATCGTGGGGCCGAACCTTGAAGGGAATCGGGTGGTCGCGGACCAGTTGCTCAACGAGGTCAAGTACGTTCCGGGCGCAGCGGACATGCGCATCCAGCAGCCCTTTGACAATCCGAACCTCACCGTCGACGTCAATCGCTCCATGGCGCAGACCACCGGTCTGAGCGAGCGCGACGTGATGCAGAGTCTGCTGGTGGCCACAAGCGGAAGCTTCCAGACCTCGCCGGCCTTCTGGCTCGATCCGCGCAACGGCGTGGAATACAGTATTGCCGCGCAATCGCCGCAGTATTGGCTGGATACGATTCAGGATCTGAACAACATCCCCGTGGTCGCGGGCAGCGGCGCAGGCTCATTGCCGCCCAACACCCCGTCGTACGGCGCGGGCATGCCGCCCGCAAGCGGCATCATGGGGGGCCAGCCGATCCAGATCCTCGGCAACGTGGCGAAGCTCGTTCCCGGCACGGAACAGGGCATGATCACGCACTACAACATCGCCCCGGTGCTGGACATTTACGGCAACGTGGTGGGCACGGACCTTGCCAGCGTCGACAAGGAGATCGAGAAAATCGTCGCGAAGGAACGGAATCATCTGCCGCGCGGATCGCGCATCGTGGTGCGCGGCCAGGTGCGGACCATGCGCGCGGCTTACGCCGGCCTGCTCGGTGGCCTCCTGTTCTCGATCATGCTGGTCTACCTGCTGATCGTGGTTAATTTCCAGTCCTGGCTCGATCCGTTCATCATTGTGACGGCTCTCCCCGCGGCAATTTCCGGCATTGTGTGGATCCTGTTCCTCACACACACAACCCTGAGCGTGCCCGCGCTAACCGGTGCCATTATGTGTATGGGTGTGGCAACCTCCAACTCGATTCTGGTGGTTAGCTTCGCGCGCGAGCAGCTCGAGGTGACCGTCGGCGACGCCGCGCTTTCCGCGCTGAATGCCGGCTACGTGCGCTTCCGGCCGGTGCTGATGACCGCGCTGGCGATGATCATCGGTATGATTCCCATGTCGCTGGGGCTTGGTTCGGGCGGCGAGCAGAACGCTCCCCTGGGGCGCGCCGTGATTGGCGGCCTGCTCTTCGCCACGGTTTCCACGCTGTTCTTTGTTCCGACCCTTTTCAGCGTGCTGCACGGCCGCGCTGAGCGGCGGCGGCGCGAGCGCGAATCGCGCCACCACGCCGAGCGGGCGCAGCTGGCGAGCGGGAGTGCTTCATGAGCGAAACCATTCACGGGCGGGAAACGCAGCACCAGCACAAGCCCATGTCCGGGCGGAAGGCGCTGCTGCTGGTCGCGGTGCTGGTCATTCTGGCCGCAGTGCTGGCGGTGGGGGGCATTCTGCCGCGGCTGCGCGCGCAAAAAGTTCTGGCGAAGCGCACCGATCAGCTGGCGCTGGCCGATGTGGTCGTGGCGAAGCCCACACTCGGCCAGCCCAGCGAAGAGCTGGTGCTGCCCGGCAACATGTTCGCCTACGTCGATTCGCCGATTTACGCGCGCACCGATGGCTACCTGGAGAAGTGGTATTTCGATATCGGCGCTCACGTCCGCAAGGGACAACTGCTGGCCACCATCGCCAGTCCTGAAGTGGACCAGCAGCTGGCGCAGGCGAAAGCCGATCTGGCCACCGCCATTGCCAACTCCGGCTATGCGAAAAAACAGGCGGCTCGCTACACGGAACTGCTCAAGAGCAACGCGGTCGCCACCCAGGATACGGAAAACTTCGTCACCCAGGCGGCCTCGTCCAGCACCCAGGTCAAGTCGGCGCAGGCGAACGTGGACCGGCTGGAACAGCTGGTGGGATTTGAGAAAGTGTACGCGCCGTTTACCGGTACTGTTACCGCGCGCGACGTGGACATCGGCACGCTGATCAACGCCGGCGCAGGCTCTTCCGCTGGCCAGGAGATGTTCCACATGGACGACGAGCACACCATGCGCGTGTATGTGAATGTGCCGCAGGTCGATTCGCCCTCCTGCACGGCTGGTACGCCGGCGGACCTCACCCTGGAGCAGTTCCCTGGGCGCCGCTTTCACGGCAAAGTCGTGCGGACAGCGCGTGCCATCGATCCCGCCTCCCGCACTTTGCTGGTGGAAGTGGATGTGCCGAATCCCAACGGCACGCTGGTTCCCGGCGATTACACCGAGGTGCACTTCCGGCTCCATATGGTGAAGCAGACGCTGGTCATTCCCGCGGCTGCGCTGCTATTCCGCCAGGAAGGCCTGCGCGTGGCAACGGTAGTGGATGGGAACAAGGCGAAGCTGCTGCCTATCACCATCGGCCAGGACGACGGTAACGTAGTGCAGGTGACGGAAGGGCTCACGCCCGACGATCTCGTGATCCAGAGCCCGCCGGATTCCATCATCGACGGGGAAACGGTGCGCGTCGTCCATCCCAACAACGAAGGCGGGATACCCGGAGCGCCGGCTGAGGAGAATCCGAGCGAGACCGGCTCCGGGCCTGAAGGGGGCGGGCGGTGAAGTTGCTGCGTCCCGAGCCATGGGTGGGAGCCGCGCTGGTGCTGCTGCTGGCGGGCTGCACCGTGGGTCCCGCCTATCGCAAGCCCACAACAGCGGCCACGGCGCCAGGCTGGATGGAGAATGAGGTCCCGCCGCCGAACCCGCCCAACGGCACCTGGAAGCAGGCCGAGCCCAGTGACGCAGTGCTGAAGGGCCAATGGTGGCGGTTGTACGGCGATCCGCAGCTCAACGCGCTCGAAGACAAAGTCGCAGTCTCAAACCAGACCCTGCGCGTGGCCATGGAGCAGTATTTCCAGGCGCGCGAGCAGGTGCAGGCGGCCCGGTCGCAGTATTACCCGACGCTTGCCGCAGGTCCGTCGGCGCAACGCACGCGTGAATCGAACAATTCGCCCAACACGGTCAAAAACCTGACAGACTACCAGTACAACACCTTTAGCATCGCCGGCCAGGCGCAGTGGGAACCCGATCTGTGGGGGCAAGTGCGGCGCACGGTGGAGCAGGCTCGCGCCAATGCCCAGGCCTCCGCGGCGATGCTGGCCAACGTGGAGCTGAGCGTGCGCTCAGAGCTGGCTGCGGACTATTTCGAGATGCGCGGGCTCGATTCGCAGAAGCAACTGCTCGACAACACGGTTGCCTCGTACCAGGATTACCTGAAGCTGACGCAGATCCGCTTCAAGGGCGGTGTGGCCACTGAAGTGGATGTGGCCGAGGCGCAAACGCAGCTGGAACAGACGCAGGCGCAGGATATCGACGTGGGTGTGGCACGCGCGCAGTACGAGCACGCCATTGCCACGCTGATCGGTGTCTCCGCATCGTCATTTTCGCTTCCGGAAATGCCGTTGGGGCAGAAAATCCCTCAGATCCCGGTGGGACTTCCGTCGCAATTGCTGGAGCGGCGGCCGGACATTGCGGCGGCTGAGCGCGCGGTAGATGCAGCCAACGCGCAGATCGGCATCGCCCTCGCGGCCTATTACCCCAACGTGTCGCTCACCGGCACCGGCGGGCTGCTGAGCGGCGCGCTGGGCACCCTGATCCAGGGTCCGAGCGAGATGTGGTCGCTGGGCGCATCCGCCACAGAGCTGCTCTTCGACGCCGGCCGCCGCCACGCCATTACCCAGCAGGCGCGCGACGCCTGGGAGCAGCAGGTGGCAAATTACCGCCAGACGGTCCTGAGCGCCTTCCAGGATGTCGAGGACAATTTGGCCGCGCTGCGCATCCTCGACCAGGAGTCCCTGGCGCAGCAGCAGGCCGTGGCTTCGGCACAGCACTCGCTGGCCGTGAGCACCAGCCGGTATCGGGGCGGCGTCACGACATATCTCGAAGTGCTGACCGCGCAGACGGTGCAGCTCAGCAATGAGCGGACTCAGGCCAATATTGCCACCGAGCAGTTTGTTGCCAGCGTGCAGCTCATCCGCGCCCTGGGCGGCGGCTGGGACACCAGCCAGTTGCCGAAGCTGTAAACCGGATTATTCGGTCGCGCCGCGCGTGATCGTCATGGGCTGCGTGATGAACACCTGCGTGGCCTGTCCGCCCTCGATCCGATAAATAGCGAACTGCCGGAAAGTTTGCCCGCGCAGCTCGAAGATCAGGTCGGCGCCGCCGCTGCCCGTGGTGTCCACTGAATCGATAAGTCGCAGGCGCGGGACCGCATCGAGATCGTTGCTGGTTGTTACCTGCTTCAGCAGGACCTGAGGGTTGCCGTAGAAGTCCGGCTGAGCGACCACCGTCACGTACTTCACCGGATCAGTGCCGGCTTGTCCGGAGAGCACCAGGGTTGCGCCGCCCCCGAAGGTGAGGCCGTAGGCGTGAAACTCCTCATCCTCCAGAATCGGAGGCGCGGGCGAAACCGCCGGCTGCGCTTTGTGCCGCGCTCCGTGCGCTGGAGCGGGTGCCGGCGGTGGGGGCGGAGCGAGCGCCTGCTCGGCAATCGACTCCAGCGCGTTCTGCATCTTGTTGGCGTCGTCGGGATTGGACCAGATGAATGCGTAGGATTCCGTATCCAGCTTGCGGCTGTCGGAAATGCCGGCGATCTGCTTCATATCCGAGGGCAGTCCGAAAAGTACAGTGGGCTCCTGGGATTTTGTCGCGTCCGGGTTCGCATAGGAGAGCCGCGGCCGGTCGGGATCGATGGGCATCGTGTTTGCGCTGGCCTGCGCGGCGCTCCCGTGCCGGTGCAGTGTTGGACCGCCGGAATCTTCGCTGGACTGCGCGGAGACCTGCTGGTTTGAGCCGGTCGAGGAAGTGCCCGAGCCGGAATCCGTGCCTGAGCTGCCAGCCGGACGCTGGTGCAGTGTCGGTTGATTTGAGTCTGTCTGCGCAGTCGAACCCGTGCCGTTCTGGCTGGTATCGTCGCTGGGCACGTGCGCGAAGTGCGGCTTGTCGGGGTCGTAGTCGCGCACCACGTGAGGCATGTTCTTTGAGGGAGCGAGCCTGGCGACAACCTGAGGCGCCTGGAAGCGGCCGGCGCCAATCCACAGCCCGGCAAGCTGCTCGGCATCGCTCACGTTGAAGAAGCCTCGGGAGCGGCCGTCCGTTTCCAGCTCATATTGTGTGCCCGACACCACCGCCAGCGGCTCAGGATCCGCCAGATACAGCGCACCCGGCTCGTACTCTACGCCGTCCCAGATGGCGATCGGCACGAGGCGGCTGGCTGTAATGTGGTCAAGCGTGCCCGTATACTCGAGCACCGCGGTCGCTCGCAGGTGCGGCCCGTTCGAAGGCGAGTTGGTTTCGATATGCCCCGGATACTGTGCGCAGGCGGGCAGAGCGCAGATTGCCGCGCAGAGGCATCCGAGAATTCCATTGGGGAGCCGTGACATAATCCTCACTGCGATATCGGTTCCAGAGTAGGTAGACTTGCTCTGGAACCGCATAAGAAACAATCTATATCCAGATTGAACGCGGTTGCGTGCGTTTCAATTCATCCACCGAGGCAGGACGATGAAAATCAACGACAAAGTTGCCGATTTTGCGCTGCTCGACGACCAGGAGCAGACCGTCCATCTGAAGGATTTTTCCGGCAAGCCCGTGGTGCTCTTCTTCTTTCCGCGCGCCGATACCCCTGGATGCACGATTGAGGCCTCCGGTTTCCGCGACCAGTTTGCGAAAATCCAGAAAACCGGCGCCGTGGTGCTGGGCATCTCGCGCGATATCCCGAAAGCGCAGCGGAAATTCCGCGAGAAGTACGATCTGCCCTATCCCCTCCTTGCTGATGTAGACGAAACCGTTTGCAAACAGTTTGACGTATTGAAGGAAAAGAATATGTACGGCAAAACGGTGATGGGCATCGAGCGGACGACCTTCCTGATCGGCCCGGATCGGCGACTGCTGAAGGTCTTTCCAAAGGTGAAGCCTGAAGGCCACGCCGAAGAGGTGCTGGAGGCGCTCAGGGGACTCAAGTAGATGCCTCTGCCGGTTCTTCCGCGCGCGTTCTACCTCGACCCTCCCGACCAGGTGGCGCGGAAATTACTCGGCAAGCTCCTCGTCCGAAGATATGAGGGCGAGCGGCTGGCCGGGAGAATTGTCGAAGCTGAGGCCTATATCGGCCTGAACGATCCGGCCGCGCACGCCTTTGCCGGCAAAACCGCGCGCAACGCAGTCCTTTTCGGGCCGCCTGGCTTCGC
>JASIAO010000343.1 GCA_030041955.1 Acidobacteriaceae bacterium
CGTCGCAGGGTATTGCCTCAACGCTCTCTGGATCGTTCCCCTCGCCGCAAGTGCCGCATGGCTTGCTGCGCGCATTCTGCGCAGCCTCGGCCCTCGCGCGCAGCACCTTGTCTGGACCGCCGCGCTCGTCCTGGCCGTCATCCTGCCGGTCTTCCCGCTCCTCAGCAGCGCTTTCATCCCGGCTCACGGATCGGCGCGGATCCTCGCGTCCAGCGAACTCATTGGTTCGAGCGCAGGTCCCGCCGCTGCACATGAACGCGGCGTCACCGTCCTGCCTTTTGCGGTCATCCGCGTCCTCTTCGGTATCAGCATGGCCACGCTGCTCTGGTTCGCGGCTCGCCTCGCGTGGCTGCTGCGCTGCACCCGCGATTTGCGCCGCGGCGCCACGCCGATCGCGCTTTTTGCGGAGCAAGATCAGCTCTGGACCCGCTGTCTTGATGCCTTCTCGCTATCGCGAGTCGCTCTTCTCGCCTCTCCGGACATCGCCGGTCCGCTCACCGTCGGCGTTCGCTCGCCCGCGATCCTCGTCCCCAGGGGATTTCTCGAACGCTGCACGCCTGCCGAATTTCTGGCCGCCATCGGCCATGAGTGCGCGCACATCCGACGGCGCGACTACGCGAAGAATCTCCTGTACGAGATCCTCACTCTGCCTGTCGCGTTCCACCCGGGTGCGTGGATGCTGAAATCGCAGCTCGCGCAAACCCGCGAGATGATCTGCGACGCCGCGACTGCGGGCACATTGCTCGACCCCTTCCGTTATGCCGAATCCCTGCTGCGCCTGGCGGCGGCGATGCTTGCCGCGCCTCGCGCCGCGCAACTGCATGCCATCGGCATCTTCGATGGCCACACTCTGGAGAAACGCATCATGCTGATTCGAACGAGGAGGCCCGCTCTCTCGTTCGCCGCACGCTGCGCGCTCGCTGTGCCCGGAGCGCTGCTGCTCCTCTCCGCCGCCGTCGCCGGGGCCGCGATGACCACCGCGGTGGCGCCGCAGGCTGCAACGCAATCCGCACCAGCCGAGGCCCTGGGCCACGTCTACAAGATCGCCGACGGCGTGACGGCGCCGGTGCTGAAGTATGCGCCCGATCCGGAGTTTCCGAGAGACGCCTTCAGGGAAAAAGTTCACTTCCAGGGGGTCTGTGTGGTCGGAGTGGTTGTCGACAAGGAGGGCATGCCGCGGGAGGTCCACATGGTTCGGTCGCTGCGGCCGGACTTCGATAAGCAGGCGATGATCGCCGTCCGTCAGTATCGCTTTAAGCCGGGCATGCTGCAGGGGAATCCCGTGGCGGTCGCTATCAAAATCGAGGTGAATTTCCGCGTGTATTGAGGGGCAAGCGCGCAGCTTGGAATTCCCGGGTTGCGCGCGTTCTTCCGCAACTTCCCCCTCCGCTCGGCGTTAACATCAGGGACAGCCGTCGCCGGAGGAGCCTCCGTATGCCCCAGCATCAATCCCCCGCCAGGCCCCTTACCCGCCGCGCGTTCATAAAGGACGGAGCGCTGGCGGTAGTCGGCACGGCGTCCATCCCAACGTTTCTCACGCGCTCGGTTCTGGCGCAGGCCACCACCGCCCAGGCCCAGGGCAAAAGGCTCGTCGTCATCTTCCAGCGCGGCGCGGCGGATGGCCTCAACGTCGTCGTTCCGTATCGCGAGCCATCCTATTATCAGTACCGGCCCTATATCTCCATCCCCGCGCAGCAGGTTATCGATTTGGACGGGTTCTTCGGGCTGCATCCGGCGATGGCTCCGCTGAAGCCCCTCTGGGATGCGCGCCATCTGGCCATCGTGCACGCCTCGGGCTCGCCCGACCCCACCCGCTCCCACTTCGACGCGCAGGATTATATGGAGTCCGGCACGCCTGGCGTCAAAGCCACCCTCGACGGCTGGCTCAATCGTGCGCTCCAGGCGCAGGACGCCGCCTGCTCGGGCTGTGCTCACACACCGTTCCGCGCTGTCGCTCTGGGTCCCGAAGTGCCGCGCACGCTCGAAGGGAGCATCCAGACCATCGCCCTCGACAATCTTCGTGACTTTTGTGTCGATTCGGCGCCGGCCGCCGCCGATTTCGCCGCCATGTACGACCACAGCACTGACGCGGTCCTACACGGCACGGGCCAGGAGACCTTTGAAGCCGTCAGGATGCTCCAGTCTGCCGACCCGGCGCACTACACGCCCGCCATCGGCGCCGACTATCCTGGCGGACCATTCGGCAATAGCCTCAAGCAGATAGCTCAGCTCCTTAAAGCGAACCTTGGGGTCGAAGCGGCCTTCGCAGACATCGGCGGATGGGACACCCATCACGACCAGGGGGGCGCCGAGGGTCAGCTTGCCGGCCGGCTTCGCGATTTCAGCCAGGGTCTTGCGGCCTTTTGGACCGATATGGGCGACGAGGCTGAGAATGTCACGATTGTCACCATGTCTGAATTTGGCCGCACCTGTCGCGAGAATGGCACCGGCGGCACCGACCACGGCCATGCCAATGCCATGTTCATCCTGGGCGGCGGCGTGCGCGGCGGCCAGGTGCACGGACACTGGCCCGGACTTGCGCCCGAACAGCTTTACCAGGGCCGCGATCTGGCTATCACCACCGACTTCCGGCAGGTTCTTGGCGAAGCCGCCTTCCGCACCCTGGGGGCCCGGAATCTTGAGCTGGTCTTCCCCCAGGCTGGCTTGAATCGGAGTGACTTCCTGAACATTCTTCAAGTGTGACTTGAAGGACTCAAATTAGCAAACCATCCATTCACTCCGGAGCTTTTCGCCACTACCTTTCCCGGCTCTGACCCTACACGCTCCCGTCTGAGGCCACTTTCGCGCGGGCGGATGAATCAGCGACCCAAAACGGGACCACCCCATGCATCTCCTTGCACATCTGGTGTTTCTGCCATAGGAATTTCATCGCCGTTCTCGCCCGAAAGTGCTATTGTGGCGGGCAATCCGCTTGCGGTAAGCCTTTGGACTGCGGATTGCAAGGAAATTTGGCGGATGTCATCCGCCGGCATGCATCTCCAACCGCACGGAGAACGTCCAATGAAGCCTGCGAGGTTCGCCGCTTTCGCTCTGCTCCTTTTTTGCTCCTCCCTCAGCCACCCGCAGCAAGCATCCCCTCCTGATACCCCACCCAAAAACTCCTCCTCTGAAGCGAAGGCGGCGGACACGCAACAGGCCCCCGGGCCTGCGCAGCAGACCGCGGCAGCAACCGCTCAGAATGCCGAACAGGCCCCCGACCAAACCCCTGACTCGCTCGGCGCCCAGCTCGTCGGCCAGGAGATAAACGAGGACAACCTCCGCCGTCTCTTCATTGGCAAGCAGCTCTTCCTCCGCGGACTCTGGCTCAGCGACGATCTCCACTTCAATCTGCGGGGCGAACTCATCAGCCAGTCCGCCAGGGGATCCTTTACGCTCTGCGCCATTCAGATCGACCACGTCAGCGTCTCCAAAAAGCGCATCGAGCTGGAGGGCGTGCGGTACGGCATTCATTTTGACGACACCGGCAACTGGGTCGGGCAGTCCGCCTCCTTCGACCGCATTCGCGTCACGCCTAAGAAGAAACACCTGCTCATCGTCATCGACCGCCAGGAGGTGGTATCGCCGAAGAAGGAGAAGAAAAAGTCCGGGCACCAGCAGCCGGCGCCGTCCGGATCCCAGGCCGCCGGATCGCAACCCTCACCTTCCGGGTCCCAAACCGCGGCGGCCAACTCCGCGGAACTCGCCGCGAAGAACGAGACCACGAACCCGGCGGAGTCCGCCGCGCATTTGCGCGATGCCCTGGACCGCATCTTCGCTCCCTCGCTGGACGCGACGATGATCGCCGCCATGCCCGACTACTGGCAGTACTTCTACAACGCGCAGCTCAAGCATCAGTCCATCGAGCCCACCGACCCCGCAATCGTCCGCCCCGGAGCCGGCGTCACCGGGCCCACGATCGTCAGAAACATCGTGCCTGCTTCCAACGATTACGCGCAGCAGGCGCAGATCGCGGGCGTGGCCAGCTATAAAGTCATCCTTGGTCCGGACGGTAAGCCCCTGGCTGTCGCAGTGTTCCGGCCGATCGGTTTCGGGCTCGACGAGAACGCGGTGGCCGCCATCCGCAAATCCACCTTTGCCGCGGCGCGGAAGGATGGCAAGCCGGTCTCGTCGGTGATCGATATGGACGTGAGCTTCCGCATCTACTCGAAGCTGACCGCGCGGGCGCCCTCGCCCGACAGCGCCGATGTGCCGCCTGGCGTGTCCCCGGTCACAGGCAAACTATCGCTGCCGGGACCGTATACCGCCGCAGCTGCATTCACGACACACCCGTAATCCGGCATGGATGATTTCCTGCGACCGCAGCCGCGCCGGCGAATCCATTTCGCAGGTGGATACGGCACATATGAGCATCGTCAGGAAAGAGGATTTGCCTTTCATCGGAAGTTCGTACAACTTCGTGGGGGCGCAGCAGGGGAATGTCGGGATTTCGATGTTTCTGGTTGAGGCGCAGCAGGGCCGGGGTGCGCCGCTGCATTTCTATGAGTACGACGAGATCGTCATTGTGCTGGAAGGCAGTTCTCGCCTCGTGATTGGGAACACAATCCAGGACGTCGCAGCGGGAAACATCGTTGTGGTGAAGGCGGGCACACCGCACGGGTTCATCAACAGCGGCGAGGGGGTGTTGAAGCAAATCGACATCCACGTGAGCCCAGTGTTCAGGCAGCAATCGCTGGAACCGTCCGAGGCATCGCGGAAGGCGAACTTGCCCCTGGCTTGAGGGGGAATCGGCATTCTTCGCCGCTGCCCCGCAACCACCCTCTACCGCTCGCGCCCCATAGAATGAGAGAGTCCTCATCCTTTCTCTTCAGAGGTGTCATGCAGCGGCGGCAATTCGTTCAGGCTTCGATGTTGACGCTGGGGAGCGCTCTGCTGGCCCGGCCCTTGTCGGCGCTGGCCCAGGATCAGCTGGCGCCGCCGGCTCCGCCCGATCCCGCCGTGCAGCGCGTGCTGGTGATGTTCAAGTGCCACTTCGACGCGGGATTCATCGATACGCAGGCGCACGTGGTCGCCCGCTACTTCAATCAGTTCTTCCCGCAGGCCATTCGCGTCGCAGAACAGATGCGGCAGAGCGGGAGCCAACGCTACGTGTGGACCACCGGCTCGTGGCTGCTTTACGAGTACCTGGAGCAGGCTTCCGCAGCGGATCGCCTGCGGATGGAGCAGGCCATTGGCGACGGCGACATCGCGTGGCACGCGCTGCCGTTCAACTGGCAGACGGAGATGATGGACCGGTCGCTGATCGCGGGGAGCCTGGCGTTGTCGCGGTCGCTCGATCGGCGCTTCGGGCGGACCACGACGGGCGCGAAGATGACCGACGTGCCGGGCCATACGCGCGGGCTGATCGCACCGCTCGCCGAGCACGGCGTCAGCTTTCTCGACATCGGAGTGAACGGCGGCAGCACGCCGGCCGAACTGCCGCTGCTCTTCAACTGGCGTGATCCGGCGGGCGCGTCGATGGCGGTGATGTATCACCACGAGTACGGCTGCATCGCGCGCGTGCCCGGGTCGGACCTGGCCATCGCCATCGTGGTGCGCGGCGACAACAGCGGGCCGCACACGCCCGAGGAGATTGCCGCCATTTACAAGGATCTCGGACAGCGCTTTCCTCGCGCGCAGGTGAGGGCGACCGATCTCACCGAGATTGCCAATGCCGTCGAGCCGTACCGGAGTCATCTGCCGGTGGTGACGCAGGAGATCGGCGATACGTGGATCTACGGAGTCGCCAGCGATCCCACCAAGGTCGCTCGCTATCGCGAGGTGTGCCGGCTGCGGCAGGGGTGGATCGCAGACGGACGATTCCAGTCGGGCGATGCGACCGATGTGGCGCTGCTGCGGCATCTGCTGCTGGAGCCGGAACACACCTGGGGCACCGACACCAAGACGTGGCTCGACTTCGATCACTACACACCGCGCGATCTTGCGCCGATGCTGGATACGAAGAACTACAAAGTGGTCGAGTTCAGCTGGCAGGAAAAGCGGCAGGATCTGTTCGAGGGCATCGCCACGCTGCCGGCTCCGCTGCGCGACGAGGCGCAGACAGCCATTGCCGCGCTGACGCCCAGGGCGCCGGAGTTGCCGGGGCCGGCGCACAGGGCCGGGGAAGCGATCGAGACTGAGCACTTCATCCTGCAATTGGACCCCACGACCGGCGCGGTTCACCGGCTGCGCAACAAGCAAACATCCCAGGAATGGGCAACACCCGAGCATCCGCTTGCGCTGTTCTCCTACGAGACGCTTTCGCAGCAGGATTACGCGCAATTCCTTGCCAATTACCTGATCACGAAGGCGGACTGGGCGCAGAAGGATTTCGGCAAGCCCAACATCGAGCGATTTGGAGCGGTGAGCCAGACCTGGACGCCGAAGCTCGACGAACTGCATGTGGAGCGCGAGTCAGGCGGCCATCGCGTGACCGGCCGCATGCACATCGACGATGCCGAGGCACTCGAGAGCGGGCGCGCTGCGTTTCCGCGCAGGCTGTACGTGGAACTGATCCTGCCCGACGCGGAGCCGGTCATCCATCTGAACTTCTACTGCTTCGACAAGGCTGCGACGCGCATGCCGGAGGCCCTGTGGCTGACGTTCAATCCCGCGGTCGCCGATCCGAAGGGTTGGAGCATGGACAAATCAGGACAGCAGGTCTCGCCTTTCGATGTGGTGGTCGCCGGGGGACGTCATCTGCACGCGGTGACGAGCGGCTTTGGATACAGCGACGAGCAGGGAAGTTTTCAGGTGGAAACGCTGGACGCGACGCTGATCGCGCTGGGCGAGCAGTCGCCGCTGAACTTTTCCCGGTCGCAGCCCGATCTGAGCGGAGGAATCCATTGCGGGCTGTTCAACAATGCCTGGGGAACGAACTACATTATGTGGTTCGGTGAGGATATGCGGTTCCGATTCGTGCTTCGCGCGTGAAGCGCTCCAGCCCCAGCTCACCGGATGCTCCGCTGTCTCAGGCTTTCGCGGTCTTGTTCATCCACACGCGCCAGGTGAGAGGGCCGATCTTCGCGTTTTCCAAAGGCTGCCCTCTGATCTTGAGCGCCAGCTTGATCTGGCCGTGATGGTACCCTTCGTGCCAGATCATGTGCTCAAGAAACAGCAGCGGATGATCGTAGTGCAGGTCCATCTCGCGGCCTGAGCGGATACGGCTTTCCACCGCATGGCGCACGGCAGAGGCGCTCTTGTCGAGTTCCTGGGCCAGCCGCTCGGGTTCCCATTCAGACAGCCATTCACGCTCGGGCACGGGAAGAGCACATTCGGGAACGTCCTCGGCGAGGAAGACGAGGCGGACATAATGCAGGTGCGTGAACATCTCGGCGACCGTCGGACTACCGGGCATGGCCCGCGCTTCGTGGCCGCCCTCAGGCAGCGCGCGGAGCAGATTCACGAGGATGCGATTGTTGCGGTCCCAGGAGTCCAGGATCACTTCCAGCAGATTATTGTCCTCTGCGCTCGGCAAGGGTGACCTCCTCTCGTGGCCGCTGCCGTCTCTTCAAAACTCGCCGCGGACAGGGAGATTGTAGCGGGGTCCAATCGATCCCACCCCTCGGGCGGCCAGGGATACCCCGGCCTTCGTGGCCGTCCGGCATCCATCCTTCAAGAAACAGCGCGAAGTGTCATCATCCGTTAACGTGGCTGGGCTAGCGTTGGTTCGCAAGTCCTCACGGGCCCTGGTCCGGCGATTTTTCCAGGCCACGCACAGGAGTGTCAGCATGATTCGACGTCTGCCCCCCAGTGTCCGTAGGGTGGGGTTGGTTGTTGCGCTTGTGGCTGTTTTTGCGGGAGCGCAGTCGGCGCCGATGACGGTTTCCGAAACAGGGTCGACATTGATTTACCCGCTGTTCCAGTCGTGGGCCGCTGCCTACCCGAAGGTCGATCCGGGCCTGCGCCTCACCATTGCCGCTACCGGATCGGGCGCGGGCATCGCGCAGGCGATTGCAGGGCAGGTGCAGATCGGAACGTCGGACGCGTATATGTCGGACAACGACGCGATGGCGCACCCGCATATCCTCAACATCCCGCTCGCCATCTCGGCGCAGACCGTGGACGTGAACATTCCTGAGCTGCACGGCGGCACGCTGAAACTGAGCGGGCCGGATCTGGCCGATATTTATTCGGGCAAGATCCGCACCTGGGATGCAGGTCCGATTGCGGAGCTGAACCAGGGAGTCCGGCTACCGCACAACACGATCGTTCCGGTGCGCCGGGCCGAGGGCTCGGGCGACACGTTCATCTTCACGCAGTTTCTGAGCTTCTCCACGCCCGAAGAGGAAGAAAACGCCGGATTGGGGTGGGAAAACACGATTGGCTACGGCACCACCGTCAACTGGCCGGGCGTTCAAGGCGAGCTGACCGCAAGAGGGAACGACGGCATGGTGCAGACCCTGGCCCGCACGCCGTATGCGGTGGGATACGTGGGCGCCAGTTTCGAAGGCGAAGCGGCCAGAGCCGGCTTGGTGACCGCGATGCTCAGGAATCAGGATGGGAATTTCGTGCTTCCGAACCCCGCCACCGTCACCGCAGCGGCGGCGGCGCTGACGCCGCGCACACCCGCCGACGAGCGGCTGACGCTGGTTTTCGCTCCGGGTCCCAATTCTTATCCCCTGATCAACTACGAATATGCCGTGGTCTCGGATCAGCAGCCGAACTCGCAGACAGCAACGGCGATCGGCAATTTCCTGCTCTGGTGCATATCGCCGCAGGGCGGCAGTGCGCCGAGCTTCCTCGATCCTGTGCATTTCATTCCGTTGCCGACCGCAATTCGCGCGCGCAGTGAAATCCAGATCGCCAAAATCCAGTAGGTGGCCGCTGGCCCGGAAAGGGATTCGCCATGCCCGAATTTACTCATTCCACTCCCGAGCGGGCCCGCACCGTCCAGGACTACATCGACGAGCGGCCCATGTGGCCTGACGGCACGCATGTTCCATCCGTCCCGATGACGCAGATGCAGCGTCTTATCTGGATGCTCGCGGCTGCGGGCAAGTTTTTCGAGGGTTTCGTCGTCTTCATGACTGGCGTCGCTCTGCCGCTCATCGCGCGCCAGTTCTCGATCAGCCCAACCCAGAAGGGAATGGTGGCCGCCGCCAGCTTAGCCGGCATTCTCGTCGGCGCCCTTGGCCTTGGCAGCTTGTCCGATTACTTCGGGCGCAAATCCATGTTCGTGGTGGAGATGATCATCTTCACTGCCTTCCTTGGCGCGGCGGTCTTCGCCAACAGC
>JASIAO010000344.1 GCA_030041955.1 Acidobacteriaceae bacterium
CGCCTCAGCCCCGTGCTCTGCGCTCTCAGCCCCGTTTCCGCGACCTCAAAAAACACTGGGACCAGGCCCTCCACCGCACCGAAAGCGCTCTGCTCGACATGTACTTCAAACGCCCCGACGAAACCCAGGAGGAATTCCTCGCCGCCCGCGCCCGCCCCTTCGACGAGCCGCTAGCCGGCGTTCCCTAACCCCCAATCCCTGATCCCTGCTTTTCATCCCTGTGCGCTTCATCACATCCCGCCGCCCGGCGCCACTGCCATTCTCGATACACAATCGAAAGCAGCAGGGTCCGCTCGTTCTTTCCGGGGCTGCGGACCTGCCGCTTCTCCGGAGGCAACTGTGCCAGTGAACGGTGAACAGGTCCAGGACGCCATCTGCGCTCTGAATATGCTCGATCAGGTTGGGAAACGCAGCGATCAGGAAGCCATTGCCCTTGCTGTTTTCAAAGGACGCGCGGCCTACATCGAAATGACCCTGCAGCTCCGCACCGCGCCCGACAGCGTTTCACCTCTCTTCGTCTCCCTCATGGACGGGCTGCGCGCGCGTCTGCGCTTCCTCGGCGCCAGAGTCTGACGCTCGTCAGGCGACCGGTCCCGCAACCGTCGGCCGGCTTCACGCTCGCAGTGGGCCACGCCGCCTTTCCCCGTGCTATCATCCGCGCAGTATGCGTCCGCGTCCGCGCGCGGCGCTTTGCTCCCCCAATGACCAACGATCAGTTGCAGCAATTCACCAGAGACACTGAGCCTTCTGAAATCAGTTTTCTTGCCGTTTGCCAGGAGCCTGAGGTCCGCAACCAGGTAGCGGCTCCGCTCATCGCACGCGGCTTTCCCGGCGAATCCTGTGCCGACACCGCCCAGGCCCTCACTCTGCTTGAGCAAAAGCCTTTTCAGGTCGCGCTGTGCGATGTGAATGTCCCCGGCATCGGCGCCTTTGGCCTTCTGGAGCAGGTCCAGTCGCGCTTTCCCGATACAGCCTTTGTCATGGCCGTGGATTTTGAGGAGACCTTCGACGTCGCCGCAGCCGTCCGGGCCGGGGTCGCCGACTACGTCGTGAAGCCGCCGCACCCGGAGACCCTCGTAGCCCGGGTCCGCCGCGCCGTCGAGGTCCGGTACCGCGAACGCGCGCTGGAGAAGCATCGCAGCCGCCTCGAAGAGATTGTGCGTCAACGCGCAGAGCAGCTCGGCCGCGCGCGGGAGCACATCGAGCGCACCTGCGACGAGACCCTTCGCGCTCTGGGATACGCTCTCGATCTGCGCGACAACGAAACGGCCGGCCATTCCCAGCGCGTCACCCGCTACTGCCTCGAGCTGGCAAAGGCCATGCATTGCTCTTCCGACGAGCTGAAGACCATCGTGCGCGGCGCCTACCTCCACGACATCGGCAAAATCGGCGTCCCCGACGCCATTCTGCGCAAACCCGCCGAGCTCACCGAGATCGAACGCGGCATCATGGAAGCCCACGTCCGCATCGGATACGAGATGATTCGACGCATCTCCTTTCTCGGCGCGCCGGCCGAGATCGTCCTCGCCCATCAGGAGCGCTTCGACGGTGCCGGCTATCCCCGCGGACTTGCCGGCGATGAAATCCCTCTCGGCGCCCGCATCTTCGCCGTCGCCGATACCCTCGATGCCATGACCCGCAACCGCCCCTACCGCCGCGCTGTGCCCTTCTCCGTCGCCCGCGCTGAAATCATCCGAGAGTCCGGCCGTCAGTTCGATCCCAAAGTCGTCGAGGCCTTCCTCTCGCTTCCTCAGGAACTTTGGGAGAGCATCCGCGACGAAGTCAAATCCCAGCAGGAAGGCCCGGACCCATACTGGTGGATCCATCCCTCTGCCGGACTCTGACCTCCCTCAAGTCACCTTCCGCCTCTTCCCGCTGTAACTTGACAACATACCAGGTAGTCGGTACTGTCATCGATCACCCCCGGAAGGGCATCTATGTCGGTCGTCTCGCAGAAATCCTCAAAGGAGCGCCTTCTCGACGCTGCCATTCACCTATTCCGCTCCCGCGGCTACACCGCCACCCGCGTCGACGACATCTGCGAGCACGCCGGCCTCACCAAAGGCAGCTTCTTCCACCACTTCACCAGCAAGCAGGATCTCGCCCTCGCCTGCATCCGCCGCTGGAACGAGCTGAACACCGCCACTTTCGACTCAACCCTTTATCGGTTTCTCCCCGACCCCCTCGACCGCTTGCTCGGCTACATCGACTTCCGCAAAACCCTCCTCCGCGGCGATCTCCCCGACTACACCTCTCTCACCGGCACCCTCCTCCAGGAGATCTACATCACCCATCCGGTGCTCCGCGACGCCTGTAACGACAGCATCTCCGATCACGCCGAGCTCCTCGAATCCGACATCGACGCCGCCATCCGCCTCCGCGGCCTGCAGGTCTCATGGACTCCGGCCAGCCTCGCCCTGCACATCGAGGCCGTCATCCAGGGCGCCTTCATCCTCGCCAAAGCCAAAGACGGTTCTACCGTCGCCTCCGCCTGCCTTGACCACCTGCGCCGCTTCCTCGAATTGCTCTTCGCCCAGCGCGCGACGGCATAGTCCCTCTCTTCAGCGTCGCGGCCACGCAGTCCGCACTCTCCACCCTCCCCTGTCCGCCCGCGAACACCCCCGTCCACTGCCGGACAACCGCATCGACCCGCTGCACTCGCCAACCCCGTCATCC
>JASIAO010000345.1 GCA_030041955.1 Acidobacteriaceae bacterium
GCATCCGGAGCAGCGCGGTGTCATGGGTCTGTTGCAGGTATTCGCCTAAGACCCACAGCGCCTCACCCCAGTCGTCGTATTCAATGTTGGTGCTGCCCTCTTCGGTGAAGAAGGGTTCTTCCGAGCCATCGCCGAAATAGCGCACCACGGAGATCTGATAATCCGCGTCGGCCGTCTCCGCGCGCATTTTCCCCGTCGGCTGTGCGTTGAAGTACGCCAGCAGCGCGGCGCGCGCCTCCTGCTGGTGCCCCATGCGTGCCAGCGCTACCGAGGCCCAGGCCATGTCGCGCACCCACGGCGTAAACCACAGGCCACCCGGCAGGCTGGCAACGATCAGCCCATTGTTGTACCGTCCCGGACGATTGGGCTCGCGACTCTGCGCCATGCGCAGCAGGACTTCGCTCTGTCTCCACAGGTGCCGCTCTTTATCGCTCGCGAAATGGACCGTGGGCTTCACGCGCCACTGTTCCAGTTCCGCAATTTCGCGCTGCACCAGCTCCTGCGCTCCAAGACCGGCACGCCAGTTGTCGAATTCCTGGACCGCCTGCATGAGGTTCTCGTCTTTTTCGAGCGAAAGGATCGCCCACGCACGGCTGCCAGCCAGAACGTTCTGCTCAGGCGCCGCCGGCCTCTGCACGGGATCGAGCGGAATCAGCACCAGGGACTCGTGGATTCCGTTGAACTGCAACACCTCAACGCTGGTGTCTGCGATCCTAACCTCTCGTTGTGACCGGACGGGATGGCGCCAGGCGACTGACCATCCGCTTTGCGATGTGCTCCCGGCCGCGGGCTGCCAATCGATGATCAGCGCCGTCTGACGCAGTCCAAAAGGCATAAAGAAGTCGCCCTCGCCGTCGCTGCTGCGGACGCGGATGATCTGCGAATCATCCACGTAGTCCGCCGACGCATTCGTTGCTGTGCCGCTTCCCCACCCCAGGCTCCTGATGAAGTCGGCGGTGGGGAAACCCTCGCTCAGGCAGTCATTCGGATCGGGCCGCGTAAACGCATAGGGATGAGCGTAAAAGCTTATCAACGCCGCCGTCTGCGGAGATACCACAGCAAATCCGAACCCGTTGCCGGTAACCAAAGTGGACGCCCCGGCAGGCAGGAGTCCGAGAAAGCCGATGCAGAGGAGAGCAGAGAATAAACGAGCATGCCTCATCAGTGCGCACTCGCCGACAGCTCAATATCCGTCATCACCGCCAGTCGAAGATCTCGCGAAGAAGCGCCGACGCGCACCATTCGCGGCCCGGTGGCGAGTATCCACTGATTGGCGCTCGCCGACCAGTACTCGAGCGAACGCCGCGGGACGTGCAGCGTGACTTCACGGCTTTCTGCTGCAGCCAGATGAATCCGATCGAAGGCGGCCAGCGCGCGAACGGCGAACTGCACACCGCCGCCGGGGTCGTGCTCCGGCGCGTCCAGATAGACCTGCGGAACCTCGTCGCTGCTCACCGGCCCGTCGTTCCTGAGATCGAAGCGCACATCCAGCCCGCCGTCGGCCGCGCGATCGACATGAAGATGCGAATACGCAAAGTGGGAATACGAAAGGCCATATCCGAATGGGAACAGCGGCTGTAGTTTCTGCTCGTCGTACCAGCGATAGCCCATGAAGATCCCTTCGGAGTACACGGTCTTCCCCTGCCCCTCTTCGTCATGGGATTCGCGTTCCGGATGCGCCGGATCCTCGGCTACTCCCTGGTCGAGCCGCTGCGGCCACGTGAACGGCAGTCTGCCCGCCGGGCTCACCTTGCCGAGGAGCACGTCGGCCGTCGACCACCCACCCTGGTCACCCGGAAACCACATCAGCAAAACAGCCTTTACCTTCGACAGCCACGGCATGGCTACGGGCTGACTCGCGTTGAGCACGACCACCGTATTCGGATTCACCGCTGCCACTTCGGCGATGAGCTGATCCTGGTCGCCGGGGAGATGAAAGACCGGATCGTCCGCGCTCCACGCGAAGACGATGGCCATGTGCGACTGTTTCGCAGCAGCGATTGCCGCATCGTAATTGGCTTTTTGCTGCTCCGGCGTCACCCAGCTCAGACGCACCTGCATCGGCTGATTGGAAGAGTCAGGTTGCACCGACACCACGATCGGATGGGAACCGGCGGTCAGCTGAATTTTCACGCGCAGATCGTCCAGCCCATCGGTGGTCGGCAATACATTGTCCTGGCCTGCCTGGGTTACGACTCCGTGGCCCACCATCTCTTCGTTGGAAACCAGCTTCTTCCCGTCGAGCGTGAGAGACGCGAAGCAGCCAAGATTTTGCAGATACAGCCAATACGAGCCCGCATGGGGAACGTTCAGCGCTCCGCTCCACGTGGCGCTCGTGTTTGCAGGGAGAGCGTTTCTGCTGGAAATCGCAAAGCTGATCTGCGGATCGACCTCCGATGAGCCGTCCTTACCCGACTTCCGCTCGAGCCCTGGCTGTCCGTCGTGCGTCAGGAACGCTGCCGGAATCGGCACGCCCGTCATATCGTCGGCGACGGCGTAGCGGAGATGCACCTGCGGATCGTTCGCCGTGTCCTGCTTCAGCGCGTAGTAGGATCCGATCTGGTGCGATGGAATTCCGACCGCCTTCTCATCGGGAATCCCGATTGCCATCGTCTGGCCGGCTCCAGGCCCGATGAGCGCCAGCGAGTGCAGATCGTCCGCAGTCAGCGGGAGCGCATGATCGTCATTTCTAAGCAGCACCGCGGCATCTTCGCCTGTTTTCTCCACCACCGGAGCGTCGAAGGCCGTGTCGATTGGCGTGATCGTGTGTTTCGTTTTGCCGTCGAGCAGGCCGAAGCGGTCCATCTGGCAGAGGATGTGGCCTACAGCGCGGTCGATCTCGGCTTCGCTCACCGTGCCCGAATCCACGGCGGCACGCAGCTCCTGAGGCATGTCCTTCACCATCGGCCCCGGCATCTCGAGATCCAGCCCGTCCTTCACAAAGTAGGGCGTGTGATTCGCGCCCCAGTCGGAGGTGACGAAACCGCGGAATCCAACCTGATTGCGCAGGATGGTGATGAGCGTGTCGGGATTGTTGCAGGCGTAAGGCCCGTTGATCTTGTTGTAGGAGCACATAATCGAGGACACGCCCGCACGCACCGCATCGGCGAAGGGCGCCACATAGATTTCATGCAATGCCTGCGCCGGGATGACCACATCCGTCCCGCCGTCGTAGCCCACGTAGTGCTTCGCCTGGGCCATGATGCCCTGGCTCTGAATGCCTTCGATCTCCGCGGCGCCAATCTGTCCGGTCAGCAGCGGATCCTCGCCAAAGGTGTTGTAGCCGCGCGCGAACTTCAGGTCGCGATCCATGTTGATGAACGGCTGCAGAACCACATCGATTCCCAGCGACCGTGCATCCCGCGCGATCACGATTCCGTTCTGCCGCGCGTCTTCCCGGCTGAAAGTCGCCGCCAAACCCATGGTGGCCGTGAGCGCTGTGGACGGAACACGGGTCAGCACTCCCGGAGGACCATCCGCAAAACGCATCGAGGGAATGCCGAGCCGCGGCACGCCTGCGAGATAACCGGCCTGACCCTGGAACGTCGCGGGGTTCTCATCGGATCCGTCGAGCATGCCGACCTTCTCGGCGAAGGTCATCTCGCTGATCAGCTTGTCCACGCGTGCGTTGCCGGTGACGGCGGGCGGTGTGGCACCCGCGGCATGTGGCGCAGGCGGATTCGCGCTCCAGGCCGGACGGCCAATTCCGCATACAAGAAACGTGGCGGCGGCGAGAGGCAGCACCGCAGAGCAGCGCGCTCTGCGGCGTCTTCCCAGACGTTCCATTCAATCTCCTCAGGCGATCGATGCCGACCACCCGGCCTGCTTCAGCTCACCTGCAGATAGGTTGTGTAAGGCTGATCGCCCACCGAGGTGAACGGCATCAACCTCACGGGTCCGCTGCCGGAGTTGGCCTGCCACTGCCGCTCGCTGATCCGTGAAGCTCCCAGCAGTTGCTCGCGCGTGATGCCGGGCAGCGGGCTGTCTTCCCGCTCCTTCACCGCCATCAGCACCACCGGACCGCGCAGCAGTGCCACGGTATTCTCGTGCCGCGCGTCGATCGGTTCCAGCCGCATCTTCAGCGGGAATTCCAGCTCAACGCGATCGCCGCTCGCCCATTCGCGGTGGATCGCCGCGAACTGCCCCGGTACAGCAAGGCCCGGCTGCCGTTTGCCGTTCACGAAGATCGCGGCGCCTTCGGCCCATGCGGGAACGCGGAAATGGAGCGTCTGTTCCGTCGGCTGCGAGTTCGTCACTGTGAACGCAATGTGATCCTCAAACGGATAACCGCTCTCCTGCGTCAGCGACAAAACCGCTCCATTATCCGTCCAGCGCAGCGTGGAAGGTATATAGAGGTTGACATAGACAGCCTGCGGCCCGCGGAAGTAGGTGTTGATCCGGTAATCCGTCGCCACCTGCGGCAAAGTTCCGGAGCAGCATGGCCAGCGCGCCACGTGATATACCCGCGTGCCATCGAAATTGTAGTCGGAGTAATAAAATGCGTGCCCATTCTCTTCGAGCGGCCTGGAGCCAAGCACGGTGTTGTACATCATGCGCTCCATGCTGTCGCCATAACGCGAGTCACGCGTGATGCGCAGCAGGTAGCGCGTCACTTTGAAATGCGCGTAGGAGCCGCAGGGCGTTTCGAAGGTGTGATGGGTGTTGGTCAGGCTCGCGTAGATATCGTTGCTGTCCGGCGCGCGCAACTCTTCGTCCGGACCCCAGCCGCCCGTGGCATAACTCTGCGCCTGCACCATCGAGAACCCATTGCGCCCTGCCAGGAGATGCTTCTCGCTGCCCGCGACCATGTACGCCATTACGGCAGAGTTCAGCGAGTTCACATAGCTGTACGCGTGCCGGCCCTGCAGCACGTTTTCGCCGCGCGAGAGCGGATCGAACCAGGTCTTGTCGTCGAGATACTGCAGACCGAGATCGTAGTACCGCCGCCCTGCTCCCCGCTGGTATGCGATGAACAGATTTTCCGGCATGGTATACGACTCGTCCCAGGTCCACGACTCGTCGTCCGCGGGCTTATCCATCCGCCAGCGAACGTTGTGTTCGACAGCATGCCCCGGCAAATGCGGCAGCGCGGTGTTTGTGGTCTCTTCGAGGATCGCCATGGCCTGCGGATCTTTCACGTATGTGTGCGAATCGAGCAGCCCCAGCAGCAACTTGTCATAGGTATACGCAGGGAAGCGATTCTTCTCGTAAAACTGCCCGGAGATGGTCTGCGCATAGAGCCGGTTCAGCCGCAGAACCTTGTCGCGCGTGGCCGCATCGCCGGTGATCGCGTAGGCTCGCGCCAGCGCGGAAACCCACTGCCCAAAGGTGCAGGCCGGAGCGAAGCCGTCGTCGAAATTCTTGCGATAGTCGTAATTCGGATCGTAGTGATACCAGCCGCCCAGATCCTCCCCGGGAGCGGGCATGCCCGCCATCTGCCGGAATGGCTTCAGCAGGCTGTCGTCGCTCAGATACATCAGAACCGCCTGCGTCTCGCGAAGTTGCGTCTCATGCAGATCGCTGCTCAGGATCACATCGCCGTAACCGAATTCCGCAAGCGGCGGTCCGGAAGGGAGTTCCGCTCCCCACGCCAGATTTCGCCAAAATCCGTGACTGCTCGCCGCGGCTGCCGTCAACGTGCCCGCCTGCAGAAACCTTCTGCGGGAAATATGCATCTTGCTCCTCGACTTCGTGGACATCATCACCTCTGCTTCTTTAGACGATTCTTTCACCGCAGAGCGATCCTGTCGCAGCCGGCTTCTCATTATTTCCAAACGTACGTCCCTACCGCGCCCGCGCCCAGCGTTGAAGTGATGCTCCTGCCACGATAACGAATCTGAAATTGCTGCGCCGACGTGCCGTCGTTTGAGACGATTAACACCTTAACTCCCTGCGGAGTCAAGAAGGCAACATTGGGCAACGCGCCGGTGCTCGAAGCGATGCGCACGGAGCCAGGGGGAACGAATTTCGACGCCTGCGCGATCGTGTAGTAAGCCGCATTGCGCGTAACGCGATCGCCATCGATCGTGACGGCACCTTCACAAACCGGGCATCCGCCATTGTTCGTGTGTGGTCCAAAGTCGGGGTTGGCAGCCAGATTCCACAAAATGACATTCCGGCTCCAGTTACGCGGCGCACCGATAACCAGATCTTTCACCGGCTCGGCGATATCGAGATGCGGATCGCCGGGGGTATCCACCACCATCTGCTCAGTGAAATAAATGTTCTTGTCCGGGTAGGCATCGTGCACCCTGGTCAGCGCTGTGATCTCCCCCGCGTATAAGTGAAACGCCGTGCCATCCACATATTGCCGCGCCTCCGGATCCGCCAGGATGGTCAGCGGATAGTCCGGACGGTCGCAGTTGTGGTCGTAAATGACGATCTTTGTCGGAAGGCCGGCCTGGCGGAACGCCGGCCCCAGCGATTGCCTGATGAACTGGTCCTCCTCGTTCGCCTGCATCACCATGCTCGGCGTGTTGTCGGGATTGAGAGGCTCGTTCTGCGGCGTTATCGCTGCAATCTCGATCCCGTTGTCCTTCATGGCGTGGAGATAGCGCACGAAATACCGGGCATAAAGATCGTAGTATTCCGGCTTCAGGCTGCCGCCTTTGAGGTTGTCGTTAGACTTCATCCACGCCGGAGCCGACCAGGGAGTAGCAAGAATCGGGATCGAGGGATTGATGGCGAGGATTTCGCGAAGCGCCGGAACGACGCTGGTCTGGTCCGGCCCGAGACTGAACTTCCTCAGCTCAGGATCCGTTTCCCCTGGAAGCAAATCATCGTAAGTGAAGGGGTGGTCGTTCATGTCGGACGAGCCGAGGCTGATCCGCACGTAACTGATCCCGATGTCACCGCTCCCTCGCCCGAATAACTCCTTCAGCAGCGCCGTTCGCTGCGGCGCATCCATGTGCATCAATAACTGCGCGCTTCCTCCGGTCAACGCCAGACCGAAGCCATCCATGGTCTGGAATTTCTGCGAATCGTCTACGTCGATCGCGGGCAGATTGGAGGCCGATCGTTTGAACTGCAGCGGGGGCGTCTGCTCGGACAGCAGAGAACTTCGGTCGGGTGTCGTCAGCCACAGAGCGACAGTTCCTTTGTGTTCCGCGCGAGCCGGGCACACCGGAATCATCGCCAACCCGGCGAGCAGACAAGCTACAACAGTCCTGCGCATCCTAACTAACATCCTCATAGCGAAACATCGAGATTATAGGCGTCGGGCGTCCGGTCCGGCGAAGAGCAGAATCACACGCCTCTTCGCCGGAAACACGATTACCTCACCTAATAGGTCAGGTGCAGCGCAAGTTCCAGGCTCCTCCCGCCCACCGTCGTCGAACTGAGAAAGGTGGTACCCGTCGTATAGGGCGTCCCCGGACCGGAAGAGCCGCCCAGGGTTGCATCGCCCGGCACGCCGAAGCTGGGATGATTGAAAGCATTCGTCGCATCGCAGCGGAACTGCAGAACCATCCCTTCTCGTGGCAGCGCGAAGTCCTTGGCTCCGGAGAGGTTCACCTCGTCCAGCCCCGGGCCATAAAGGCTGTTTCGCTTCACATTGCCGAACGTGCCGTCGGCCGGCTGCAGGAAGGCCTGCGGATTGAACCAATTCGTAATGCTCTGGTGTGTCGGCTTCCAGTTCACCTGCGGATTCCTATTGGGAAATGCGGAGCCGGAAAGCGCATAGGTATTTTGCGTTCCGTCGACGGTGAAAGGATTTCCGGTTGTGAGAACGATGTCGCCGGACATCTGCCAGTCGCCGACCACTTCATTGAGCGCACCGCCATGGCTCAGGAAGGCCTTCCCTTTACCGAAGGGCAGCTGATATACCGCATAGCCCTTGAAGGCGTCGCGCACGTCGAAGTTGGAGTTGCTGTAATTGAAGGCCGGATTGCTGGCAATCTGCCAGTCCTGCGGACCCGCACGGCTCCCGTATCCGGATGAATCCTGATCATCGAGCATGTGGGACCACGTGTAGTTGAAGCTCAGGCTTATCCCGTTGTTCATCCGCCTGGTGATCGACGTCTGCAGCGAGTTATAGTTGGAAATCGCATTGTTCGTGCTGCCCGTGATCTGCTCGTAGATTGGATAGGGGCGATTGGCCTGATCGTTCGATGTCAGCTTATTCGCCGGCACCTGATTGATGTCCACCGGAAAGTTCAGGTTAAAACCGTGACTGGCGACATAGGAGATCTGTGTCACGTAATTCGTACCGAACGCGCGCTGAAGCGAGAGCGTCCACTCATAAATCTCCGGAACCGGAGTGTGGTACTGAATGTAGCCCGCCGCGCTCGAGTTATTGAACCGGGTCGGATCTGTGGACGCTGCTGTGTAAGGCAGCGGCGTTGAACTCGGCGGACACCCATAGCTCCCCGACGTCCCGCATGTCGTCCCCGGTCCGTCCAGCACGGTAATCGGATAGATGCCGTTCGTCGGATCGGTGACGCTACCGGAGGAGTCGACTGAAGCACCCATCCCATAACTGGTATTGTTCCCACCATAGGTGTCCAGGCTCCAGGTGTTGGAGTACACGCCGAATCCGCCTCGCAGCGTAGTATCCGGCCGCACCAGCCAGGAGAATCCCAACCGTGGCAGGAACGTCTTGAAGGCATTCGCCATCAGCGCCGTGCGTCCGTTCGCGTGCGTTTCGCCGAACCAGTAGGCCCCATCCGTCCCCGTCGCGGGGTTCAGCACCGTCGGATCGAAGCTGGACATGTTGCCCTTGACTTCATTCCAGCCGTGATTGACCTCATAACGCAGACCCAGGTTGAGGGTCAGATCCGGACGGACTTTGTAATCGTCCTGAATGAACACCTGAGGGCTCTTCAGACGCGCGCCGTACTCGGGACTGACGTTTGCACTCCAGCTGTTGGCGTAGCCCAGAAGAAAGTCTGCGTACTCCATACCGGTGTTCGGGACGGGACCCGCAACCCCGGTGGACGTGTTCACCGCCCACTGCTGAGTATATTGCCCCGTGAAACCCAGGGTCCCCGCGTTGATATTGCCCCAAGCCGTGGAATTGTTCTGGAAGGCGAGAAATTCCCCGCCGAAATGCAGGATGTGCTTGCCCCGAATCAGGGTCACCACGTCGGACGGATCGAAGGTGTCTTCCTTGTAGACAGCGTTCGTCGCCGGCTCGATCCATGCGTAGGGATACGTGTTATAGAACTGGATCGCCGGTAAGTCGTTGGCCTCGGCAAACTTCCACCCCAGATAAGACGGATATCCCTGGTTCAGAGACAGATCGCTGAACCAGTTACCCTGAAAGGTATATCCCATCCTTGCTTCGTTGATGGTGTCAGGGCTGATTGTCCATACATCGGTAATCTGAGCATTGTTGTTGTCCACGTCCCCGGCTTCCCATCCAATCGGCGACGGCGTTACATTGTTGGGGTAAATTGCCGGGTTATCTGCCTCCGTATCCGACATCGTAATGCGATTGTTCGGCGTAACGTCGAAATCGTAACGGCCGAAATATCTCCGGAATGGGTTCGATGAAAGCAGTGAGGAATAGAAGTTCTGCTGCAGTTCTCCCTCCGAACCGACTTGCCCCGGAACAAAGGCCCCGCCGGCAATGTGACTCGTCGGCGTCGGATACCACTGCTGGAATTTCGCCGCGACGGAATCGAACAGAGTGGTGGGGATGCAGTTGCAGCCGTATTCCTGCTGAAAGGACTTCCTGACGGGGTAAGGATTCCCTTTCGAGTCGTAAGCAATGGTCTGGGTGGTGGGATCGTAAATTGTCTGGATCCCGGTGAAATTTCCTCCCATGACCGCTGTAGTGGGAATGCTGTTGAAAGCGGAACTATTGCCGTGGTCGACGATCTGGTCGTAAAGGAAGTAGAAAAACATCTTCTTCCTGATGATCGGGCCGCCCACGGAACCACCGAAGTCGTTGTAGCGAAGATATGGAATGGGGCCGATGGACGAGGCCGGCGCGCCAAACTCGTAGGGATAGGCGTTGAAGGCGCTGTTTTGCAGGTAATCGTAGGCCGCCCCGTGGAACTGGTCGGTTCCGCCCTTGCTGATCTGATTGAATATAGCTCCGCCGATGCCGTACTGCGCCGAAAACGTCGACGTGTTTACCTGCACCTGGGAAACGCTCTCAAGGATGTTCACGTTCGCATTCTGGCTGTGCGAAAGCGTGGTCACCGCGCCGTCGGAAAGCATTTCGCTGTAAGGCAGGTTGCCGTTGATCGACACCTGCTGCAACGGATTCGACGAGCCCTGCGCTCCGCCCGGAGTTCCCGTCGCTCCGGGAAGCAGGATCAGGAAGTTCTCCCAGTCCGGCGCTCCCCCTTCGCCGGACCCCGTCTCAGGCAGTTGCTCCAGAGTGTTCGATGTGAGCGTCGTGCTCTGCTCACCGGAGTCGGTCTGCAGCAGCGGCACATTGCTGGTAACCGACACCACGACGCTCGCCGAACCGACCTTCATCTGCGCGTTTACCGTGGTAAACCCGACCAACAGCGTGATGGGACCACGTACGAACTGCTCGAATCCGCTTTTCTGGAAAGTAAGCTTGTAGTTCCCGGTCACGATCGACGATGTGTCATAGACACCGGCGCTGTCTGTGTACACCACTCGCTCAACCCCGGTGGCCACATTCACGGCCGTCACTTTGACCTGCGGGATGACGGCACCCGTTGGATCGGTGACTGTGCCGCGAATATCACCCGCGTTCACGCTCTGTGCATGAGTGGGCCGGCTTCCGGCCACAAGCAGGAGGGCCACAAGCCCCAACAAGACTTTCTTCATAACCAGCCTCCGAAACTTCTTACAATGCGGCTCCTCCAGCTTGTCTGCTGGAGCGGCCAACAAGGCCCTCCACCGCAGCCGCTTCTTTCCGGCTTCAGCCCGAACGTACCGTTGCAGCGGCGCTCTTCTCAGAGTCGCGCTCGACCTGCGAAACCGATCTTGGGATTCGCTGCTGAAGTAGTTCTGCAACCTAATCTCTGTTACGTGTTGCCCTGGGGCCTGGGCGCGCCTGCTCTCCGGTCGCTTCTTCGGCGATGTGCACTTTAGAGCGGTGTGCGAAGGAACAGCCGTTTGCCCGGATCGCGCGGGGAATGCAGCCTTCGCCTGGGAACACTCGAGGCTCCCCTCGGATCGTTAACCATCTAATCAATGCGACAACAGAGTTGTCAAGTGCGAAGCCCCACTTGAGCCGGAAGACAAACCTTTGTTTGCACCACAACCGCCAGACGAAGAATTCCCCCGCACGCCGTCAGCATAAGGAATGATGGCCAACGCCGATCGCCGCGATTTTCTCAGGCTATCCGGCTCCCGCCGCCGCCAAACAGAGCTTCAGGGTAGCCGCGGGCTGGATGCTTTGGATGCGTCCAACCCCTCTCGCGTGCACGCGTGGCGCACGGTGGGCCAGCAGCAGAATCGGCAGCTTTCACGCGCCGCATCTCGAAGTGTTAACGGGCATCGCTCCGGCAGGGCTGATCTCATCGAGACAGGTGACGCGGGCTGGTTCCCTGCCGCTTCTTCCCCGGCGTTATCGGCCGGCGCGCACTCGTCGACTCGCGAACGATCAGCTTCGGTTCAACGGCCACCTCGGCGGGCATTTGTGTGTGCGAGCGCAGATGGTCCAGCAGCAGATGGGCTGCCAGCCTACCCATTTCGTGCAGCGGCTGCCGGATCGTGGTCAGGCTCGGTGTCTGGAATGCTGCCTGCGGAATATCGTCGAAGCCCACCACGGAGATATCGTCCGGCACGCGCAGTTGTGCATCGTGCAATGCGCGAATGGCGCCCAGCGCCGCCATATCGTTGAAGCAGACCAGGGCCGTAAAGCGACGGTGATGCGCCAGCAGTTGCTGCACCACCGGATAGCCCAGCTCCGGTGACGTCTGATCGCGTGTGAGCTGGATCGTCAGCTCCGGCCGCACGGCCAGGCCCAACTCCCGCGCCACCTGGACGAGGCCATTCCAGCGTGCATCGGAATCCGAACTGAATGGCTGCCCATGCAT
>JASIAO010000346.1 GCA_030041955.1 Acidobacteriaceae bacterium
TTCCACTTTTTGAGGATTCGGACGATTGTGGAGGTGGAAAAGCCGGCGCGCATGAGCATGCGGGCGACGCGGGCGGCGTCCTTCTCAGTTTTGGGCTGGGCGACGCGCTTGCGGGCGAGATGGCGGCGGGCCAGGGCTTCTTCGCCGACGCCTTCGTAGGCGGTGTCGAGGGATTGGGCGATGACTTCGGCCTGGACTCCCCTGCGCATGAGATCCTGCCGGACGCGGCGGCGGCCGAAGCTGGAGTTTTCCTGGCGGAGCCTGGCGTAGTCCTGCGCGTAGCCGGTGTCGTCGAGATAGCGGCTCTCTTTGAGGCGTGCGATGACGGATTCGAGGGCAGCTTCGCCGGACGCGCCGGGCTCGATGCGGCGGCGCAGGAGACGTTTGAGCTCGGCGACGGTACGCATTTGCCGGCCGAGGAGTCGGACGGCGTACGTGTAGAGGGAATCTTCGTCGAGCGGGGCGGGGGCCTTGCGGGAGCGCATGGGGTCCAGTTTAGTCTCGTGCGCTTTTTGTTCGAGAGTGGAGGGTGGTTGAGGGAGCTTCCGATCCTGGTCGTGCGAATAGCGGGCGGGAGGAGATGAGACATCCGGCAAAAACTCGAATGCAAGCCGGGAAAATCGCGGAGAAGGGGTCGCCGTCCCATTTTGGTCCGAGGACCGCACTTTCGCGCAACATGCGGAGCGGACTGAATTGATGTTCGGAGGATGAAGGAGTTTGCTTCTTGCTATGGGGTGAACCTGGCGGGCGCCAATTCTGGAGGGCGTTCGAGGTCGGTGGTTGTGGTTGGTGCTTGTGGTTGGGCACTGCGAGGTTGGTGGCCATCCCAATTTGGTTCGAGGAGCGTACTTTCGCGCAACATGCGGAGCGGACTGGGTTGATGTTCGGAGGATGAAGGAGTTTGCTTCTTGCTATGGGGTGAAGCTGGCGGGGGTCAATTATGGAGGGCGTTCATGGTTGGTGGTGCAGTTCGCGGTCGCACTTGATGCTCGTGATTGGTGGCCGTAATTGATGTTCGTGGTTGGTGGCCGTACTTGATGCTCGTGGTTTGGAAGTGCGCGCGGCGCTAGGCTCTGCGTCGGTAGCGGATGTCGAATTCGTAGCCAGGGTTGGGGGGGAAGAGTTCGGCGACGTGGCGCAGGCGCTCCGCGAGGGCGGCGGGAGCGAGGAGCGGGTACTCGCGTTCGCGCAAGTCGGCGTAATCGAAGTCGAGGGTGAGGGAGAGCATGTAGATGGCGAGGGCGTCGGCGAAGGCGGCCTCGAACCAGGCGGATTTGGCCTTCTCGTCGTCGCCGGCGCGGCCGTGGTCCTGAGAGCGGCGGCGGTTCTCCCAGGCGTCGTGGCTGGTTTCGCCGCGGACGTCACCCTCGGCCTGGGAGGAGACGAGATCGGCGAAGGTCTGCGGGACGCCGATGGCGTCGACGAACTGATGGCCGACGTTGATGAGGAATTCGAAGGCGAGAGCGAAGCGGTCCTGCATGAGGCGCGTGGAGATGAAGATGCACTCTGAGGCGCCGAAACGGACGTTGCGATGACAGGTGGCGCGGTCGCTGAGGTCGACGGAGTAGTCGGAGGCGACGCTGGTGTCGTCGTCTTCGCCGATGGCGAGGGGGACGAAGTACCACGCGCGCTGGCGCAGGGCGACGGCGATGAGCGAGGGGACGGCCTGGACGATGCGCTCGAGGTCATGCTCGTCGAGGTTGGTCTGGCCGAAGCTCGAGTAGCAGAGGCCGTTGTCGGCCTGGCGGACGGGGGCTTCCTGGGCTACGCGGGAAGCGGGAAAGAGGGGAATCTGGGCGGCTCCGGCCATCACCTTGTATTCTATGAGCAAAACCAGGGTAAAAGTATCCCGGTTGGATTCTTTCAGGTTCGCCGCTCGCTCGAAGTGAGCGCTGTGGCCCGGGAAAAATGGATCCTGGTTTTGCTGGACGGACGAAGGAGTTCCCCTATGAGCGCAAGCGCAGAGCCGGCCCGGGTGCTGGGTATTCCCCTGGGCGATTTTGGATTGTTTTCCTGCGTGCTGCTGAGCGTGGCCACGGGATTCCTGACGTTTTTCGGGAGCTGCTTTCTTGGGATTGTGGGACTGCTGATCTGGAACACGGCGACGCACGGGCACGTGAGCTATACGGATACGTATACGTACGTGGCGCTCCCCGCCGGTCTGGCGGCGATGGCGTGCGGATTCGTGTTCCTGCTGGGGACGTGGCTGCGGCGGAAGCTTGCCGGAGGGCGCTGATGGCGGTGGTGACGATCCCGGCGGGGGTGGCGGATCCGGCGCCGGAGCAGGCGCGCGCATGGTGCGAGCAACTGGAGGCGGGGGACATTCTATATTTCCCCGAGACGCCGGTGCCGCTGGATGCGGACGACACGAGTTTCCTGCTGGGGCAGCAGCAGACAGATAGTTCGCTGCACAAAAACATCGCGTACAAGCCGAATATCGACAAGCTGAGCGGGTTCGACGCAAAGACGGCGAGCCCGGCGGCGGTGGAACGCCTGCACGGGATTATGCGGAAGTATTCGCAGACGGTGACAGCGTTTCTGACGCGGTTTTTGTCGCCGTATCAGGCGAACTGGCAACTGGATTACGCGAGCTTCCGGCCGCAGGAAGAGCAGGGACGCGATTTGCCGCTGCGGCGGCGGAACGATCTGCTGCACACGGATGCGTTTCCGACGAGGCCCACGCACGGGGCGCGGATTCTGCGCTTCTTCAACAATATTCATCCTGCACGGACGCGGGACTGGGTAGTGAGCGATCCGTTTGCGGAGACGGTGCGGCAGTTTGCGCCAAAGGAGATTGCGCCGCAGCCCGGGTCGGTGCTGGGACGGGCGGGGAAAGCGGCGGCGCGGGCGGTGGGCCTGGGCGCGGCGATTCCATCGCTGAAGCGGTCGCCGTACGACGACTTCATGATGCGGTTCCACAATTTTCTGAAGGAAAATCCGCGCTGGCAGGCGGAGTGCGCGAAGTATCCGTTCCAGTTTCCGGCGGGGTCGAGCTGGATGGTGTACACGGACACGGTGCCGCACGCGGTGCTGGCGGGGCAGTACGCGCTGGAGCAGACGTTCCTGGTGCGGCCGCAGGCGATGGTGCGGCCGGAAGTATCGCCGCTGCGAGTGCTGGAAGAGATTGCGCAGGCGCGGCTGGCGTGAGAAGTGATCAGTGATCAGCGATCAGTGAACAGCGATTAGAAGGCCGGCGTCGTGCTGGATCCTGGCGAGAGCGAATCCCGGTGTGCTTCTGTGGCATCCTTAGAAGCACCATGGCGATACGAAACATTCGAGCTGCGGTGGCGCGGATGGCGTGCGTGATGCTGGTGGCGGGCTGGGTTACGGCGCCGGCGATGGCGCAGCGGCGCTTTATCTATGACGCGAACGCGGATGCGCATGCGCAGATTCGCGAGGCGCTGGAGCAGGCGGCGCGCGAGCACAAGCGGGTGATTCTGGATTTTGGCGGGAACTGGTGCGGGGACTGCATCGTGCTGGATATGTATTTCCACGAAGAGCCGAATGCGGCGCTGCTGGCAGCGAACTATGTGCTGGTGGACATCGACATCGGGCAATATGACAAGAACCTGGACCTGGCAGAACAGTACGAGATCCCGCTCAAGCTGGGCGTGCCGGCGCTGGCGGTGCTGAGCGCGCATGGGCGGCTGTTGTATAGCCAGAAAAACGGCGAGTTCGAGAAGATGCGGCGGATGGATCCGCAGTCGGTGACGAATTTCCTGGAGCAGTGGAAGGCCGCGGCGGGGCGGTAATCGGGCGAGCACAGGGGCGGGTAAACTGAGTACGCTCATGGTGCGCATCTTTCACAATCTGCGAAGGGCGGTGTGGTCGGCGTTCGGCCACAATGCTCTATCGATGGCGAAGGCGGCGGCATACTCGGCAATCCTGAGCATCTTTCCGGCACTGCTGGTGGTGACCACGCTGTTCGCGATGATGCCGGCGGGAGACGACATCCGCGGGGTGTTGCGGGCGGCGTTCCAGCAGGTGCTGCCGCCGGACACGATGATGCTGGTGCAGAGCTACTTCATCACCTATCATGCGCGGTCGATGCGGATCATCGGGGGCTCGATGTTCGTGAGCGTGTTCGCGGCCATGGGCGTGCTGCTGTCGCTGATGGAAGGATTCCGGCGCGCGTACCGGCTGCCGCGAGGGACGTGGGGGTTCTGGCAGGAGCGGATTGTTGCGCTGCTGCTGGTGCCGGGAACGATGATCCCGATGACGGTAGCGACGCTGTTTCTGGCCTTCGGGCATGTGATCGAGCGCTGGATGATCGTGAACTCGGAGCACGAACTGCACCTGTACGTGATCGTGCTGTGGCGGCTGATCCGGTGGGCGATTGCGCTGGCGGCCAGCGTGCTGTCGCTGATCATGATCTACCACTACGGAGTGCCGCGGCAGAAGCTGCCGCTGCAGACGGGGAAGTTCGCGCTGGTGCGCGGGCGCTGGCGGGAGACGCTGCCGGGAGCGGCGATTGGGACGGCGACGTGGTTCATCGCGACGCTGATTTACGGGTTTTATCTGACGCGGTTCGCCGATTACTCGGTCGTATATGGGTCGCTGGGGGCGGGGATCGCAACCCTGGTGTGGCTGTACATGGTTTCGCTGAGCGTGCTGATCGGGGCAGAATTCAACGCGCAGATGTTCCCGCTGCCGGGCAGGGATGCGGTGGTGGCGCCGGCAGATGGGGCGGTGTTGCACGACGATCAAAATACAGCTCCCTTCGCGGCGCTGTGAGAGTGACGGTGCAGCACGATAAAATGAGGTAGAACCGCTTCCCAGGCCGCAAGGCAATCTCGATCAAACGTTCAAAACATTGGGGGTTGGATGAATCTCTCGTTGTCACGGCCCGGCCTTGCGGGGGAAAACCCGCGCCGCGCCAAGATTGTGGGCACGCTGGGCCCGGCATCGTCGCAGGAATCCATATTTCGCGAGCTGCTGCGGGCCGGACTGGACGTTGCGCGCCTGAATTTCTCTCATGGCACGCATCCGGAGAAGCTGAAGCTGATCGAGATGGTGCGGAAAGTGTCGCGCGAGGAGGGCAAGAGCGTCTGCATCCTCGGCGATTTGCAGGGGCCGAAGATCCGCACCGGGCGGCTGAAGAACCGGATTCCGGTGCAACTGAAGGCGGGGCAGCGGCTGATCATCACGCCGCGCGACATCCAGGGCACATCGACGACGATCGCTACGACATTTCCTACGCTGGCGGAGAATCTGGAGCCGGGCGCGCGCATTCTGCTGTCGGACGGACTGATCGAGCTGCGGGTGATGGAGATCCCCGGCGAGGATGTTGAGTGCGAGGTGATCAACGGCGGGCTGCTGGGCGAGCACAAGGGGATCAACCTGCCGGGGATTGCGGTGCGGGTGCCGTCGCTGACGGAAAAGGACGAGGAAGACCTGGAATTCGGAATGAAGCACGGGCTAGACGCGATCGCGGTGTCGTTTGTGCGGACGGCGGAGGACGTGCGGCATGTGAAGTTCCGGGTAGCGGCGCTGGGGCTGGAGACGTGGATCATCGCGAAGCTGGAAAAGCCGCAGGCGATTGAGAACCTGGAAGCGATTCTGGAAAACGCCGATGGGGTGATGGTGGCGCGCGGAGACCTGGGGGTGGAGATGCCTCCGGAGAAAGTGCCGGCGATCCAGAAGTACGTGATCAGGTGCGCTTCGGAGTATCGCAAGCCGGTGATTACGGCGACGCAGATGCTGGAGTCGATGATCGAAAATCCGCGGCCGACGCGCGCCGAGGCGAGCGACGTGGCGAACGCAATCTACGACGGGACGGATGCGGTGATGCTGTCGGCGGAAACGGCGGCCGGGAAGTATCCGGTGGAAGCGGTGAAGATGATGGCGAAGATCGTGAGCGAGACGGAGAATCAGCTGCGCGAGACGCGGTCGTGGGATTCGCGGCCGAAGCACGCGCGGCTGTCGATCGCGGAGACGATCTGCGAGTCGGCGGCGCACGCGGCGGAGGACCTGGACGTGAGCGCGATCGCGGTCTTCACGGAGACGGGAACGACGGCGCGGCAGCTGTCGAAGTACCGGCCGAAGCCGCCGATTTTCGCGCTGTCGAGCGTGGAGGCGGTGATCCATCGCATGGCGATGCTGTGGGGCGTGCACCCGATCCGATGTCCGAAACTGCTGACCACGGATCAGATGGTGGAGCAGGCGGAAACCGCGCTGGAAGAGGGCGGATTCGTGAAGCCGAAGGAGATCCTGGGGATCGTGGCGGGCACGCAGACGCGGACGGGGTCGACGAACTTCCTGCGGCTGCACGTGCTGGGCGACAGGCTGGCGGAGAGCGCGGCGACGACGCGGAAGCAAAGTCCGGCGCAGAAGAAGACGGCGCAGAAGAAAACGGCGCGCCGGTAAAACAGACAAAGAAAGCGGCACGGCGGACGAGCTGGTTGGCTCCAGCGTGTTTCAAAACTGTCACGGTTCCGCGACCGTCGAGTGCCTGGGGCCCGGCTTGTTGCCGGGTCCCGGACTTGCCGCCACCATCACCTTCAGCCTTTTGAAACACGCGGTTGTCCGCGCGTGCCGAGCTGCGGCCGTTATGGGACCGGCTGGACGGTGAGATAACTGTAAATGGGGACGGTGTAGGGCGATCCGGGCGCGGGGGTGGCTACGCCGTTGACGACGTCGAAGACATAGAGATTGCCGGAATCCTGGCCGATGGCGAAGAGGTGTCCGGCGCCGTCCCAGACGATCTGACTGGGGCCGTCGTTGGAGATGAGGGTGGTTCCACCGGAGAGGACGCCGTTGGCGTAACGGAAGATTTCCAGCCCGGAGCTGCCGGCGATGGCGAGCCAGCGGCCGGAGGGATCGAATCTGTAATCGGTGGCCTGGCCGACGGTGGAGGTGGGCATGGTCGCCGAAGTGTTCGTCGTGCTGAGGTCGCCGTTCTCCGGGTTAAAGGAATAGACGGCGAGCTGATTGACACCAGTGTAGGAGCTGGGGTCGGTGCCGACCTGGAGAGAGAAGACGACGTGCCGGCGGTCCGGCGCGGCAATGGCGGCGGCGTAGGTGGGGCAATAGCTGGTGCCTTCCGGATTCGGCGTAAGCGTGGGGACGTTGGCGTTGGGATTGAAGTAAGTGAGAGCTCCGCTGGAGGCGCGGGTGAATCCGTAAAAGTTCTGATCGCCGAAGGTGCAGTCGGAGGTGTAGCCGAAGCGATCGTTGGCGGTGAAGGAGATTTCGTCGTCGACGTAACCGGGAGGCGATAAGGAGTTGTCGACGATGCTGGCGACCCAGTTGAGCGAGCCGTTGGGCAGGATGGCGTAGGCGTTGCCGTGATCGTAGAGGGTGACCCCGTAGCGGTCGGTGAAGTCGGTGGTAGTGCCGGAACTGTAGGTGTAGAGGCTGGAGTCAAACGGGTGGGCCGGGGTAGTGGTGGCAAGCGAGAGCGCCCCGTCTGGTGCGATGCTCCATGCGCCGATGCTGTTTGTGCCATTGTTGTTGAGATCGCCGAAGAGATAGCGGCCGTCGGCGACAATGACCGAGATCTGCGCGGGCGTATTCACGGGCGAACCGGGAACGGCGGTGAGGGCGCCATCGGCGGCAACGGACCATCCCTGAATGAAGTTGCCGGCGCTGCCTGCGACGGAGGGCGTGGAGACGTAGACGTATGCAGTGTTCGCGGAGCTGGAGCCGCCGGGCGCGGCGCCGACGCTGCTGCCGCCGGGATCACCGGCGATGCGCGGGCCGGCAGCGAAACCGCAGACGGCCAGGAGGGTGAGCAGGGTGAAGGCAGACGTACACAGAAGGATAGGGCGAATCGTCCGCATAGATGACCTCCGAGAACGTACCTTGTGGGCGATTAGATGCGGGCGAAGCTAACTGATCAGATAATAGATTAAACATTAACATTAGCGCTGGAGCGCCGGCGGCAGGATCGAAAGCCGGCAAGGTTCTGCCAGGCGCGGCAACGGATTTGGGGATTTCCTGTTCCAAGGTGGGTAAGCAGAGGCGCGCTGCGTCCTGCGGTTATGCTCGTCCGCGGCTGGCCATGGGACGCGAGTGCCGCGAACGCGCTTGATATTTCCGTAAAACGGGCCCATGCTGGTGGCTAACCGGCGATTCCACCCCGTGAGGGGGCCCTATGGAAAGCTCCAAAAGGTTCGTTTGCCGCCTGGTTCCGGCGGCAGTGTACGCTTTGGCCGTAACGGCGGCGAGGCCTGCATGCGCGCAGGTGTTTGTGGTGGAGCCGTCGCACATCGATCAGCATTACGCGACGATTTCGCCGACGAATATAAAGCTATCAAGCGAGCCGATGACGACCGTCGACCGGGAGCGGCTGGTCCGGTATCTGGAGTCGGAGCAGGGGTTTGCGGTGCGGCCGCTGCCGATCTCCAACCTGGCGCTGCGGGCGAACGGGGCGATGGATCCGGACGGCGAGAAATACATCGAGATGCTGCACAACAAGGGGATAGCGGCAAAGCCGGGTGACCGGGTGGTGATCACGAATATCAAGATCGAGGACAACCGGATTGTGATCGACCTGAACAACGGGCCGGAGCACAAGCACAAGTACCTGCGGCATATTTCGATAGGGATGGACCCGTATAACGACAACCCGGTGGTGGAGGACGATCCGCCACCAACGGGGTCGCGGATCACGCTGGTGTTTCCGTCGAAGCTGCCGGATATGACGGGCGAGCAGGTGGAAGAGCTGCTGAAGCCGGTGATCGATTTCGGGGTGAAGTCCCAGGCGGAGGCCTATGCCGAGTCGCTGCCGGACTTTCTGCGCAAAGCGATTTTGGAGCACCGGGTGCTGGTGGGGATGGACCAGGACATGGTGCTGTATGCGAAGGGCGCGCCGCTGCAGAAGATCCGGGAGCAGGAGAACGGGAAGCCGGTGGTGATCTGGATGTACGGGAAGGCGCCGGATCCGGTGGAATTCGTGCGGTTCCACGGCGATTTCGTGGTGCGGGTGGAGATTGCGAAAGTGGGCCAGCCGATCCAGGTGCAGGCGGCGAACGAGATGGGCGACTACTGGGGGAATACTCCGGCGCCGGCGGCGAATCAGCATACGGTGGAAGAGGGCGACCGGACGGCGCAGGACATTGCGGATGAGAATGTGACGGGGGCGGCGCCGAGCCTGCGGAAGGCGGGCGAGAAACTTCCGGACGCGACGAGTTCGCAGGAGGGTCCGGTGAACTGGCCTCCGGATCTGCGGAAGCCGGGCGATCCGGGATATACACCACCCGCGCAAACGGCCGGGAGCGGGTCGGGATCGAGCGCGGGGCAGACCAATGAGTCACCTGCGGCGCAGAAGACGAGCAGTTCGGCGAGTGGGCAGTCGGGGACGACGAGCGCGACGAGCTCTTCGAGCACGACCACAACGCAACAGAAGACGTCTTCGACGAGCCAGCAGGGGACGGGAAATTCGACGGATTCCAGTAAGCCCGCGCAGACGGGGACGCCTCCTCCGGCGTCCACGCCACAGCAATTTGTGTCGTCGTCGCAGTAGCGGTTGCTCGCGGAAAAACCGTCCGATGCGGCGCCGGGGGACAAGCCATCCCTCAGGGGCTAAAGCCCATTGATGTTGGGAACTTTATGGTAGGGCCGAAGCCATGCCCCTGATGCAGTAAGTGAGAACTTATAATCCTGGCACGAACATCGACAGAC
>JASIAO010000347.1 GCA_030041955.1 Acidobacteriaceae bacterium
CGACCCCCGCCAGGAGTATCGGCAGGCGCGACGCCTGCTCGCTTCTTATCGCGACCGCTACGGCGACGAAATCACCTACATCCCCGGCGGCTACTTCGCGCCAATGTACAACACGCGCCAGCAAATTCGCGAGAACATTCACCAGGCGTTGCAACTCGTCTCGAAGATGGTCGGCAACGGCTATCGTCCGCAGTCGCTCATCGCGGGCTTCATGGACGCGGAAAATCAGCGCTATCTCGCCACCGAAGAAGGCATCCACGTTTGCCAGGGCCAGATCTGGTCGCAGCACGGCATCGACAATGGCGATGGCGACGGCGGCATCTGCTATCCCTACTACCCCAGCCGCGAGCACTATCTCAAGCCCGCCCAGGGCCCGGCCGACTTCATCGACTGCGTCTGTCTCGACGGATGGACCTGCGATTTTCTCGCCGCCCGCCGCAACGGCTTCGCGGGAGGATTCAACAGCCGCATGGGTGTTGGTCCCATCGAGACCGTCCAGGATCTCGGAGAACAAGCCGGCCGCCGGGAGATGCTCGACACCACCGCCGTGCATTTTGACCGCGGCCACGCCCTGAACGGTTTCGGCTGGGTCACAGGCATCTGGGAGGTCTCCATCAGCCACGACGCCGACCTGACCTGGTGGCTCCAGGCCGTCAAAGACCGATGGCCCGACACGCGCGTGATCACCGAAGGTGAGTTCGGCATGGAGTGGCGCAGCCATGTGCCCAACAACTCCTCGCTGAACTACCGCTTCGTTGAACGAGGAACCGGCGCGCCCGGCTCAGAAAGAGAACTCGAAATCCGCTGGTACATGAACCAGGAGTTCCGCCTCGCGCTATTGCATAACTGGATGACTGCGAGCCCCTGGATGGCCATCGACTTCACTCGTTACGATCTGCCCGCCCGTGAGCCGCAGGATCTGCAGCGGGAGTGGAGTCTGATGAATGTCCTGAACCAGAAGGGAACTCGCCCCCAGGATCGCCCGATGCGTTTGGGGCAATTACCCTCCGGCGATCAGGAACGAATCTATGCGCGCTACCCGGGCCTCAGGAAGTTCACGTAGCGGCGAGTTACACGAGTAAGGCCGCACCATGCCGGCGTTGCGCCTGAAACTCCTTGACAACCAGTCGCTCCGAGCGTCCCATACCCGCATGCAAATCACGCCGGCGAAAAGTCGCGCTGCATGGTCAGCCTCCCTCCGGCAAGGTGTCTCCACTTTGCTGCTGTCCGCGCTGTTCGCCTCGATGGGATGTCGCTCTCCTCTTGCTAAGCCCAGCGCCGCGCTTTCCACGGCGGTTGCCCCGGTCGTCACCCAATCCGCCGCCGCGTATAACGGCGCCATCGCGCTGAACGACGAACGCAACGACTATGAAGCCGTGGTCGCCTATCAAAATAAGGACAGCAGTTACAATCCCCGCAACGCGCCCGAACTGCTCTCGCAGAAGGATCTTCAGGCCAGGCTTGCAGTTCTCGCTGCTCTTCAGACCTACTCACAATCTCTGGTCGATATCGCCGGTGGTGCAGATTCAAAGCAGCTGGATGCCGCTTCGAAATCCGTTGGCGACAACCTCACCTCGCTCGGGAACGACCTGGCGCCGTCGATTGAGCAAGTGCTGGGAGTTGCCGTGGCGAGTTCCACGACCGAGACCACCGTAACTACGGTTTCGGGTTCGACCACCACGACGACCTCGACCACAAAGTCCACTCCGGTTCCCCTCCTCTCGCCCGACGCAAGAAACGGCATCAGTACCGCCGTCGATGCACTGGGGCAGTTTCTCGTGAACCGAACGGTTGCCAGGGAACTGCCGGGCAAGATTGAGGAGATGGACCCGCACGTTCAATTGCTCTGCACCACTCTTGAGAACGACATTCAGGCGCTGCAGAGCATTGAAGAGCGCGACTACAATCGCATCCTCAATCTGGAAAAGCAATTCATCCTTGAGGACCAGCAGCCCGGGAGCAACGTGGATCCCATCGCGCATCGCGCGGAAATCATGAAGCTGCCCGAGTTAGCCCGGCAGCAACGCGATGCAAATGACAGACTCGAAGATCTTCATAGGGCTATCGTCAATCTGGCGCAGGCGCACCACGCTTTGGCTGCCGACGCGCAGAGTAACAATCCCGCGAAGTTCAAAGACAGGCTCGACGACCTCGCAGCCGCAGGCACCAACCTCAGTAACTTCTATTCATCGCTGCCGACTAAGTGATCAGTAAGGAGCTGGCCGTGACTACCCTGCCGCAAGATAACCTTCCCGCGCATCCTTCCATCCCATTGAGCCCCGAAGTGAAGGCGGCTTATCAGGATTTGTACAACAAAATGCAGGCACAGCTCGACAGCACGATGGACCCGGTCGCCGTTGCCGCACTGAACGCCGCGCAGCCGCAGGTTGAAGCCGTTCTGGACAAGAACGATATGTACACGCTCAATCAGGACACAGCGCTCTTCACGGCGCTCGAGAAGCAGATCGGTGTTACGAACAATAGCCTGAAGACTCTGAAAGCGCAGATCGCATCCACCGCATCCCACTTCGCGATGGCCGGGGATATCATTGGCGCCATCGACAAGGTGCTGGCCCTTGTTCTTTGTGCGTAATCGTTACGTACTCCCCAGCGGCTCGCGCAACAGCGCCGGCCGGCTTTCCGCCAGATTCAGGATCAGCTCCCCGAAGAGCGTGTTGGCCCACGCAAACCAGGGCCGCGTAAATTTCGCCGGGTTGTCTTTGTCGAACGACTCGTGGATGAAATCCGTGCCCGCCGTAGTGTCGCGCAGCCAGCGCAGGCACTGCACGATCTCCCGATCGTCCGTCGAGGTGAACGCGCGCAGGATGATCGACATCGGCCAGATCATGCCTAAGCCTTCGTGCGGTCCGCCAATCCCCTCCGCAGCCGTCCCCTTGAAGAAGTAAGGATTTGCGGGGCTCAGCACGAATCTGCGCGTGCGCTGATACATGGGGTCCGCAACGCTGCACGCCTCCAGATAGGGCAGACTCAGCAGCCCCGGCGCATTCGCGTCATCCATCATCAGCGCGTTACCGTATCCATCCACTTCATAGGCCCAGATGCTTCCGAACACCGGGTGCTGCACCGATCCATACTGCGCGACGGCCGCGCGCACGCTCTTCAGCAGATCCTCGCATGCAGCAGCCAGATTCGCGTCGGCCGCGATGGCCGTCGCCATCTCCTGCAGTTGCCCGAGCGAACGAATCGCAAACAGGTTCGCCGGCACAAACAGCGGATAGGTGCACGCATCGTCCGATGGCCGGAACATCGAATAGATCATGCCCACCGGCCGCGCCGGATTACCATAGCCGTCCAGCATCAGCGTGTCGGTCGGCACAAAGGTGCGGCGTTGAAACGAATAAGGTCCGGGACCGTTGATCCGCTGCTGTTGACGGAATGTTTCGAGTATCTTCGCCGCCG
>JASIAO010000348.1 GCA_030041955.1 Acidobacteriaceae bacterium
GGCGAAGCTGCTGTGGCCCCAGCCGATCCTGGCGGCGTACTCCTCGGGGGTGTATTGGGCGTCCATGATGAGCAGGCGCGCGCCCTGGGCGGCGCGGCTGATGCCCGCGTCGATGGCGGCATCGCCGCATTCATGATCAGAGGCGTGGACGATGACGGAGCTGTCGTGCTCCAGGCGGTATCCCGCGGCGCCCTGGGGATGGCAGAGCGGGAAGCATTCGATGCGGATGCCGGCGACGTCGACTGGTGCGCGACAAGCGAGGGAGCGAAACTCGGTGCGGGCGGCGACATCGGAGAGCGGGAGCGGGAAGAAGGGATTGTCCATCTGGAGCTGGAGACAGCGGCGAATCTCGTCTTCGGGACGATTGGCCCAGAAGACGACCTCAAAGCGGGGATCGAAGAGGGGCGCGAAGTAGGGCAGACCCTGAATGTGATCCCAGTGAAAATGAGTGAGGAGAATATGGATTTTGCGCGCGGCGCCGGCGAGGAGCGCGTCGCCGAGCTCGCGTGCGCCGCTGCCACAATCGATGAGCAGGACCTGGGAGGGGTCGGGAGTTGCGATTTCAAGGCAGGCGGTATTGCCGCCGTACCGCAGGTGATCGGCCTGGGGCGTAGGCAGCGAGCCGCGGACTCCCCGGAATTTCACGTTCATGCGGAACTCCGCTACATATCAGTGAACGCAGACGGAATCGGGAACCAGGAAATCACCAGGGAATCAGGGGAAAACTTGGAGGCGCGGGTCGGAATCGAAGGGATATGCTCCGCTAATGCGCTGCAAGTTAAAGATTCTACAAGTCTCCACATCCGAAAAACGCAGGTTCCGCAGGCTGTAGCACAAATTAGCACAAAAGGACGGTCCGCCTGCCAACCTGTGTTGTGATCCGGCCCACGCTACTTTCGTCTCGGGATTGTGCCCGTAATGAGTGCCGATCCGTTATCGAAGGCCGTGACCTGAACGCAGTACATACCCTTCATAAAGGGCCAGCCGATTTGGTCCCATACGGACATGTTTGAGAGCTTCAGTTTTCGTGCGGCCTTTTTAGCTGGCCGTCTCCGCCGTCTTTGCATCGGGGAACCTCCGGCCCGAGTCTACGCTGAAATCCGGCGCAGTTTAGGGCGCAGAGTTTCGATTTCTGTGGATATCGGGGGACACATTCCTGAAACATGTCGGGCACGCTTCAGAGCCAGAGAGGGCGCATCCGATACGCTCACGGTGAGAATCGTCCCTCCTATATCAACCATTGGTCAAAATAGGAGTTTCTTGGCTTTAGTTGTCCAATACTGGATTTGCTCTGTGGACTTTCCCTGCGGGTGCCTCAGCCACAGAAACCGCACGTTCGGAATATCGCCGCCCGAGCGAAGCCACCACACCTCATCATCAAGCGCACCGTCGCGGCCTTTCTCCCATCCGTTCTTAGCGAACCCGAAAGCGGCGTTGATGATCGGCTCGGCATAGTTTGCCGTCACAAACACGACGAGCGATGGCTTGTACTCGCAGACTTCCTCCCGCAGTGTTCGCGTAGCCAATTCTGCCTGTTTGCGGTAGAGAATCCCTCTCGGCGGGCGGCCTGTGTTGCTTGCCAGTTTTGCGACGTTGCTCCAAATCATGCCGTCCACGCCCGGACCGAGGGCCGCCAGCCTAAAGAAGAAACCCCAAAAGCCACTGCTGGTGCCGCCCTTTTCGATGAAATCTCTATTCAAGCAAAGGCGCTCGCGGATTGCCCGGATTCCAGGCTTCGCATTTCCACGGTAGGTGTCTGCTCCCCATTCGTCCCTCGTGGCCTTTCCGACAAGCATCAGGCGTTTCCGGCACCTGTTTGCGCTTATCGCAGAAAGAAATGGTGAACTGACATCAGGGCAGATTTCTAGAAGGCTACCTAGAAGGCTACGGTGAAGATCGAACCACTCTAGCCATAGAGTTTTCAAACGAGGACTCGGTTCCACAAAAGTTGCTCGCATAAGGAACGTCCTTGTTTTCGGCAATTCTAATCTTGTTGCGCGGCCTTCTTCGCCGTTCTCTTCCACAGCTTCGCCCAACGCTTCTTCTGCGCCGCTGCAATCCGGGCGCGGGCATCTGCGTTCAGGGTTCGCTCCTTCGCTGGTCTAATGCCGTCGTGGCCGGCCAGCAATGCGCGGGCGTGTTTCAGGCGAAAGATCTCCTGTTCGATGGCCTGGAGGCGCGGGTCGGAATCGAACCGACGCATAAAGGTTTTGCAGACCTCTCCCTTACCACTTGGGTACCGCGCCCTGAACAGGAAATGATAATCCAGAAAGGAGAACCGGGGCTGGAAACTGGAGCGGGAGACGGGACTTGAACCCGCGACCCTCGCCTTGGCAAGGCGATGCTCTACCACTGAGCTACTCCCGCACGGTTCCAACTGAGTATATCGGCCCGGAGAAAATGGGTCAACGCAGGCTCGTGCGGGGCGAGGCGGCGTACGAGGAGGGATGCGTTGCCGAAGAAGACTGGCCGCGGCGATGCAACGGAGCGGAGCGGCGCAATCGGCGCGGCTCGACTAAAATGAGAATGGACCCTTTCTTTTCACAGCGGGAGGCGGTTTAAGACAGCCGCCAAAGGATCATCTTGAACGCCAATTTTCTAGCCAGGATATTTGGAACCAGCAACGAACGGGCAGTGAAGCGCCTGCTGCCGAACGTGCACGCGATTAATGCGCTGGAGCCGCAGGTTCAGACGCTGACGGACGAACAACTGCGGGCGAAGACGGTGGAATTCCGGGGGCGGATTGCCGCGGCGCTGGAAGGCATCGTGGAAGAAGAGGCGCGCGTGGCGGCCGAGAAGCAGGCGCTGAACGATCTTCTGCCGGAGGCGTTCGCGGTGGTGCGCGAGGCTGGGCGGCGCGCGGTGAACATGCGGCATTTCGACGTGCAACTGGTAGGCGGCATGGTGCTGCACCAGGGCAAGATCGCCGAAATGAAGACCGGCGAAGGCAAAACGCTGGTGGCGACGCTGCCGGTGTATCTGAACGCGCTGGCGGGACATGGTGTGCATGTCGTCACGGTGAACGATTATCTGGCCAAGCGCGACGCGGAGTGGATGGGCAAGATTTACGAGTTCCTGGGGCTGACGGTCGGCGTGATCGTGCACGATCTGGATGACAACCAGCGCCGCAAGGCGTACGGCTCCGACATCACCTACGGGACGAACAACGAGTTTGGGTTCGATTACCTGCGCGACAACATGAAGTTCGAGCTGGCGGATTGCGTGCAGCGCGGACACTATTTCTCGATCGTGGACGAGGTGGACTCGATCCTGATCGACGAAGCGCGGACACCGCTGATCATCTCCGGCCCGACGGACCAGACGACGGACAAATACGTGCGGGTGAACCGGATCATTCCGTCGCTGGAGCAAGGCGAGGAGATCGAGAAGAGCGTCGAAGAGAAGATCCTGACCGGCGATTATGTGGTGGACGAGAAGCACAAGACCATCAGCGTGACCGATGAGGGATGGGAGAAGATCGAGAAGCTGCTGGGCATCGGGAACATCGCCGATACGGAGAACTGGGAACTGAAGCACCACGTCGAGACGGCCATTAAGGCCCACACACTGTATAAGCGTGACGTGCAGTACGTGGTGAAGGATGGCGAGGTGATCATCGTCGACGAGTTCACCGGGCGCCTGATGCCGGGGCGGCGGTGGTCGGACGGGCTGCACCAGGCGGTCGAGGCCAAGGAGGGCGTGAACATCCGGCGGGAAGACCAGACGCTGGCGACGATCACATTCCAGAATTATTTCCGCCTCTACAAGAAGCTGGCGGGCATGACGGGCACGGCGGAAACCGAAGCCTCGGAGTTCGGGGAAATCTACAAACTGGATATCGTGGTGATCCCGACGAACCGACCACTGCTGCGCATTGAGAATCCGGATGTGGTGTTCCGGACGGCGAAGGAGAAGTATCACGCGGTAGCGGACGAGATCGCGACGCTGCACGAGAAGCAGCAGCCGGTGCTGGTGGGCACCACGTCGATCGAGAAGTCAGAATTGCTGTCGCAGATTCTGGCGCGCAAAGGCGTGCGGCATGTGGTGCTGAACGCGAAGTATCACGAGCGCGAGGCGGAGATTGTGGCGCAGGCGGGGCGGCTGGGGATGGTGACCATCGCCACCAACATGGCCGGCCGCGGCACGGACATCTTGCTGGGCGGCAATCCGGATTTTGTAGCGCGCCAGGAGCTGGTGAAGAAATCGATGGCGCGGGCGATCAGCGCGGCCGAGGGCGCTATCAATCCGATGGCAGCGCCGGGAATGCTGCGCTTTTATTACCAGGGACAGGAATACGAGACGAGCCAGGAGAACTGGGATCGCGTGTACCAGGGGCACGCGGCGAACGCCGGCGAGGAACACGAGGCGGTGATAGGCGCGGGGGGCCTGCACATCATCGGCACGGAGCGGCACGAATCTCGGCGCATCGACAATCAGCTGCGCGGGCGCGCCGGCCGCCAGGGCGACCCGGGCGCTTCGCGGTTCTATCTCTCGCTCGAAGACGACCTGATGCGCATCTTCGCGCGCGAGTGGGTTTCAACGCTGCTGCAGAAGATGGGCATGGAGGAAGGCATGCCGATCGAGTCGCGGATGATCTCGAAACGGATCGAAGCGGCGCAAAAGGCGGTGGAGTCCCAGAATTTCGAAGCCCGTAAACACCTGCTCGAATACGACGACGTGATGAACAAGCAGCGCGAAGCAGTTTACGGGCTGCGGCGGCAACTGCTGGAGGGACTGGACCAGAAGGAGCTGATCGTCGAGGACTACGTCCCGAACATGCTGAGCGACATGCTGGACGAATATGCGAGCGAGAAGATTCACCCCGACCAGTGGGACGTGAAGGGTCTGCGCGAGAAGCTGGTTTCGCAATTTGGCTTCGATCTGACCGCGGAGAAGGTGGATACGTCGCACATGACGCGGCACGAGCTGGGCGAGACGCTGTTCGACCGGCTGAAGGAAAAGTACGAAGCCAAAGAGCAACTGATCGGCGAG
>JASIAO010000039.1 GCA_030041955.1 Acidobacteriaceae bacterium
ATCCAGGCGGTCCGGCGTGCCGTCGACGCGCTGCAGGTGCGGATAGCGCAGGCCGTCGTGATAGTTGAGGTCGACGTTGACGACACGGTCGCCCTTCCTCACGATCAGATGGATCGGGTCCGGGCTTTTCTCAGCGCTCACAATCGCATCCTTGAGCAAATCGATGGAACCATCGCCGGCAAAGGCCTTGCCGTTGACGGCGACGATCTGCATATCAGGCGTGAGACCAGCCTTGAACGCGGGGCTGTCCCAATTAACACCGCCGATCATGCCGTCGCGGCCGACGCTGAATCCGAGCGACGTGGCAAAGCTGGCTCCAAAGCGCGAGGGACCTGCATGTTTCGCATAGTTCGGCGGCGTGTCGTTGTAGACCAGTTTGTAGCCGCCCTGGGTGAAGCCGCCTTCGGGCACCTCAGGATGCAGCTTGTAGACGCGGTCGCGCAGGAAGGTCGCCCAGTCGTAGGGCTGCACTTTGTTGAGGGCGGCCACAATGCCGTTGAAGTCGTAGGTGTGGGTGACGAAGCTGCCGTTGTCGATGCCGTAGAATTCCTTCGCGAAATCGTCCAGCGACTTTGTGCCGTTGCTCAGCTCGCGAATCTTCGTGTCGGCATCGAGCCAGATGAGCAGACCCTCCTCGTAGTAATCTTCGTCGCGCGACTCGCTCACCCAGCTGACGGGACGGCGCTCGGACAGGATCTCCTGGTTCGTCGTATCCACGAGCGGTCGCCAGTCGCGACCGGGGCTGGCCTCGTAGTCCGCTGCGATTGCGGCCATCAGATCGCGCGTATCTTCTGCAGAGCGCATGCCGGAGCGCGCCGTGAGCACGTAGCCCCAGTACTGGGTGAGGCCCTCGTAGACCCAGAGGAGATCGTCGCGCATGGGCACGTTGAAGTTCGGGGTCCAGAGATCGGCGGGGCGCCGGAATTTGCCGTTCCAGGAGTGCGTGTACTCGTGAGCGAGGAGGTCGACTTCGCGAGCCTGCGCCGGCCAGTCCGTGAAGTAATCCGCGCCGGTTCCGTCTTCGCTGGACTGATGGTGCTCGAGGCCCTCGCCGCCGAGAACGTCGCTCAGGGTAAAGAGAAAGTCGTAGTGGTTGTAATGGTGCGACGCAAAGAGCTTCTGCGCCTGAATGACCAGATTCCTGTGAACTTGCAGTTCCTCAGGCGTGATGTCGAGATCCTTCGGGTCGTCGGCGAAAACGTCGAGGAACACCTGGTTGTCGGGTCCGGTGGAGAGATCCACACGGCGGTAGTTTATGCCCGTAGTCAGCGGCGAATCCACCAGCGTGTTCAGGGTCGTTTCCCTGAAGTGAACGGTGTCTCCGTCCTGGGAGCCGGTCTCGAGCGCCGTGGCATACTTCCAGCCCGCGGGAAGGATGGCGGTGGGAACAACGTGGATGTCGCGAGAGAAGTGCCCGGCGGGATACAGCACCACGTTGTTCCACGGGAGGTCCGCCATGGCGGTGGTCATTTCCACGCGTCCATCCTGGGGGCGAATGGCGGACAGGTAGTCGAAGTCGACATTGAGCGAAGTCACACCTTCCGGCACATCGAGGTGGAACGCGTACATGTTGACGCGGTCGCGCATCCACGGAATCCGCTGACCGTTGGCAGAGATCATGAGGGCTGCGAGATCCTCGATTGGGCCTTCGGGCGCATGATCTCCGGGAAGCCACTGGGGATAAAGCAGCGTCAGCGCGCCGGTGCGCACCGGAATCGTCTCATGCACGACGGCGACGCGATCGGTGGTGTCGGTGAGGTTGACCGTTAGCGCGATGGTGCCGGGAAAGGGCGTATCGGCCGGAGCCTCAATGGGAGGAGGCATGGGCACCGGCTCGGGGCCAGCGGAAGTCTGCGCGTGAGCACATGGGCTGACGGCTATTGCAAGGGCTGCAGAGATTGCGGTGGCAGAAAGAGAAAAACGGGACATCGAGGGAACTCTCCGAAACAAGAAATTCTGGCCCGGGACAAGCGCAGATTTTACAGGACCACAATCGCCCGCGCCGGGAGCACCGGGCGAGGCATCAGAATTAGGTTCCCGCCAGGTCGGCTTCTTTCCGCTCGCGCTCGCGCTCGAAGAAGCGCTCCATGAATTTGGTGTCGAAATGGCCGCGGCGGAATTCGTCGTCCTGGAAAATGCGCTGGTGCAGGGGAATGGTTGTATGAATGCCTTCTACGATGAACATTTCCAGGGCGCGCCGCATGCGCGCCATGGACTCCTCGCGGTTTGCGCCGTGCGCGATCAGCTTGGCGATCAGCGAATCGTAGTATGGCGGCACCACGCCCTCGGCATACTGCGCCGTGTCGACGCGAATGCCATTGCCGCCGGGCACGTTGAAGGCGGTGATTTTTCCCGCGGACGGCGTGAACTTCTCCGGGTGTTCGGCATTCACGCGGCACTCGATGGCATGACCGCGCATGGGGATGGTCTCCGGAACGATGCTGGAGAGTTTTTCGCCCAAAGCAATGCGCAACTGCGCCTTGACCAAATCGATGCCGGTGATCATCTCGGTAACGGGATGCTCGACCTGGATGCGGGTGTTCATCTCGATGAAGTAGAGCTTGCCGTCCTCATCCATGAGGAACTCGATGGTGCCGGCGTTCTGGTAGCCGACCGCTTCCAGCGAGCGCTTCAGCGTTTTGGCGATCTCCTCGCGAATCCGCGGAGTGACCTGGAGCGAGGGCGCTTCTTCGATGAGCTTCTGGTGACGGCGCTGGATGGAGCACTCGCGCTCGCCGAGCGACATGGCGGTGCCATGCTCGTCTGCCAGGATCTGAAATTCGATGTGGCGCGGGCGCTCGATGAACTTCTCCATGTAGAGATCGCCGTTGCCAAAGGCGTTTGCTGCCTCGCTCTGCGTTGCCTGAAACAGACCGGGCAAATCCTCAGGCGAGCGCACCACACGCATACCGCGTCCGCCTCCGCCGGCCGAAGCCTTGAGGATCACGGGATAGCCGACGGTCTCGGCCCACTCCAGCGCCTCGCCTTCGCTCTGGATCACGCCTTCCGAGCCAGGCAGAATCGGCACTTTCGCCCGCTTCATGGCCTGGCGCGCCTTTTCCTTCTCGCCCATCAGGCGCGTCACTTCGGGCGGAGGCCCGATGAACTTGATGTTGGAGGCGCGGCAAACTTCCGCGAAGTTGGCGTTCTCGCTCAGTAGCCCGTAACCGGGATGAATCGCATCCACGTCCGCAATTTCAGCGGCGCTGATGACGGCGGGAACGTTCAGATAGCTTTCCACGGAGCGCGGCGGCCCGATGCAGATGGCCTCATCGGCAAATCGCACATGCAGCGCGTGGCGGTCGGCCTCGCTGTATATGGCGACGGTGCGGATGCCCATTTCCTTGCAGGCGCAAATCACGCGCAGCGCGATTTCGCCGCGATTGGCGATCAGGACCTTACGCATAATCAGGAAACCCGCAACGCGAACAGTTGCTGGCCGTATTCGACAGGCTGGCCGTTCTGCACAAGCCGCCTGACGACTTCTCCGGAGGCGTCGCTCTCGATCTCGTTCATCAGCTTCATCGCTTCGACGATGCACAGCACCTGTCCGGCCTCGACGCGATCGCCGATTTTGACGAAGGCGGGCGAGCCAGGCGATGGAGATTCGTAGAAGGTCCCGACGATGGGCGACTTGACGATGTGCAGGTTGGCATCATCCGCAGGTTCGGCAGCTTCCGCGGCTGCGGGCGCAGACCCTGCATGCACCGAAGGCAGCACTCCGTGAGAGGCTGAAGCCTGTGCGGAGCCCTGGGCAGCGAGCAACTGCGCAAGTCCGGCGACATTGGCAGCGCCCTCATCCGCAAACCTGATGCGCACCTTCAGGTCACCACGCTCGACGGCAAATTCCCCGATTTTGTTTTCCTTCAGGAACTCGACGAGCTCCTTCAGCTCCTTCAAATCTTCCGCATTCATCGTTTCGCTCTCGCGGGGCTTACGCCCGCCTCAATCTCGATCCAGTCTTTCGCAATCTTTGTCAGCACCCGACCTCCGTTGGGCGTTACCGCAACCATATCCTCGATCCGAATGCCGAACCTGCCCGGCAGATAAACGCCTGGCTCGATCGTGATCACCATGCCCGCGGCCAGGCGTGCTTCCTGCCTGGCCGCAATGCGCGGCTGCTCGTGAATCTCCAGCCCCACGCCATGCCCGGTGGAATGCGCGAAGTGCCGGGCCAACCCGGCTTTGCGCAGCACGCTGCGCGCCGCCTCATCTACATCGCTGCAGGCCACCCCAGGCCGAACCGCGTCCACGGCCGCCTGTTGCGCCTCCAGCACCGCATCGTACGCGGCTCGCTCCTCGCGACTCGCACGGCCCATGTGCACGGTGCGGGTCATATCGGAGCAATAACCATTGAGGATAACACCGAAGTCGAGTGTCACGAACCCCTTGCGCGGCAGACGCGCCAGGGTTGCGCGGCCATGCGGGAGCGCCGAGCGCGCGCCAGACGCTACGATCGTCTCGAACGACATTCCCTCCGCACCCATCCCGCGCGCCAGGAATTCCAGTTCGGCGGCCACAGCAATTTCCGTCATGCCACTGTGCATGCGCTGCACGATCTCCTCGAAGAGCGAGCAGCCGAGCTTCGCCGCACGCTCCATCAGCGCCAGCTCGGCAGCGTCCTTCACCATGCGCAGGATTGCAATCAGAGGCGATTTGAGGGGAAGGAAGAAGCCGCGACGAATTTTCGCCGGAACCGCGGACCGCATCAGGTCCAGCTCTGCCACGGATGTGTGCTGCGGATCGATCCATGCGTGCCTGGTGTGCTCAGAGAGCAGTGCGCAGGCCTCCTTGAGCGCCGACTGCTTCGCGATGCTCACGCGCGCTCCGCGCGTCTCCTCGCGTGCCTGGACTGTATATCTGCCGTCGGTAAACAGCACGGCGCGATTCGGCAGAACGGCGAGCGCCGCATTCGAACCCGTAAACCCGCATAGCCAGCGCACATCCGGCAGATGGGTCACCAGCAACGCCTGCAGCGCATCCTGCGCCATCTTTCGCCGCACAGCCTGCCAACGCGGCGCGCTGAAATCCACTTTTCGTCGCATCACGATTGATCTTACCGATTGCCCTTGCCTCTCGCCATGTCTCTGGTCTGCGCTTCGGCGTATACTCGCCTCGCCGTTCCAGAAAGGGCTATTGCCATGATCCCGATCCGCAGATCGATCCCGCTACATCTGGTTGCGCTTTCCGCTCTCCTCATCCAGCCGCTCGCCACATCAGCGCAAGCTGCTCCCACCATTCTGCACGCGGCAGATGCCGGCAAGCTGCTTCCGAGTTCGGTCTTCTTCGACGGCCAATCCGCGTCCACGCAACTCCGCAATTCCGCCGGCGTTCTTTTCCCCGACGGCAAGCTGGCCCTTGCTGTTCTGGTAGACAGTTCCGGTTACTCGGCATCGGAGCAGCAGAAATACCAGGGTTATCTTTTCGCTGAAGTTCCTCTTGCCATCGGCGCTCACCACCTGCCGGCGGGCGCTTACGGCATCGGCGTGGTTTCCGGCCAGTTCATCGTTATGGACATTGGCGGCCGGAATCTCTTTCAGAGCCCGACGACTCACGACGCGGCCATGGTTCGACCCGTGCCGCTTCAGATTGTCGCCGGGACGGCGCCCGGAAGCTTCCGCCTCTGCCTGGGGCGCAATTGCATCGAGTTCCGCCAGCCTCGCTGAGCAGCATCTGGCGCGACTTGTGACAATTTCCCCGTCAGGACCATCTAATACTTTGAAGGACAAGGCTTTGCCGCGCCGCCGAACTCTTTTTGAGGATTATCGGTCCGGGCCACGCGGCCAATGGCGGATTTCGCCGTCATCATCAGAGAGGAAAGAGTATGAAGAACCGTTACAAATCACTCGCCGTCATGATTGCAGGGCTGCTGGCCCTTACGCCCGCAGCGCTGGCCCAGAATGAGGGCGTTGGCCAGGGCGAGGCCACCATCACGGTCCTGCCTAAAGATGAACACGCGCCTGCAACGAATGTGTCCGAGCAGAACGTCCAGGTGGAGGTGGCGGGCAAGAAGGCGCAGATCACGAGCTGGCAATCGCTGCACTCCAGTCAGTCGCCGGTTGAGCTGGTGCTGATGATCGACCAGGGCGCCCGCGACAGCCTGGGCCGTGAGATGAGCGATATCGTTCACTTCCTCCAGGGCCTGCCGCCCAACGTCAAGGTCACGATCGGGTACATGGAGTACGGCCGCACTGCGCTGCAAGGGCCGCTGACGACCGATCATGCGGCGGTGACTAAGGAATTGCACCTCCCCGCGGGAATTCCGGAAGAGAACGCCAGCCCCTATTTCTGCCTCTCGGACCTGGCAAAGCACTGGCCTTCCAGCGATCGCACCGCGGCGCGCGAGGTCATCATGATCTCTGACGGTGTCGATTACTACGAGCTGCGTTACGACCCTGAAGACCCCTACGTTCAAAGTGCCATGCGGGACGCGGCGCAGGCCGACATCATCGTCTACAGCATTTACTGGCGAGACGCCGGACGAGTGGACCGTACCGGTTATGAGAACAATGCCGGCCAGAACCTGCTCTCTGAAGTCACCCAGGCGACGGGGGGCAATTCTTACTGGATCGGCTACGGCAATCCGGTGACACTCACGCCGTACTTCGGCGACTTCACCCGCCGTATCGATAATCAATATGAGCTTGGATTCACGGCACCACTTCACGGGAAAGCCGACGTGGAGAACCTGAAGGTGAAGGTCAGCGCACCCGACGTAAAAGTGACCTCGCCGCAGCAGGTCTGGCTTGCTCCTCCGGGCGCCGGAAATCCGGAGTAGAGATCACAAAGAGCAACGGCGCACCGCTCTATGCGATGCGCCGTTGCTTTTGGAGGAGTTAGCGCCCGGCGACGAGTTGATTGGTCGGCAAGCTCTCTACGTCGTCGGACTCTGTTCCATCGCTGAGGCCGCCATAACGCCGCTCGCGGCGCTGGTAGTCCTCAATGGCCTCGAGCATGTGGATGCCGCGAAAGTCGGGCCAGAGGCGGTCGGTGACGAAAATCTCTGTGTACGCAATCTGCCACAGCAGAAAATTGGAGACGCGCATCTCGCCGGAGGTACGAATCAGCAGATCGGGGTCGGGCATATAGGACGTGTAGAGGTGGCGATGGATCTCCGCCTCGTCGATGTCCTCCAGCCGCAGTCCTTTGTGCTGCACTTCCCTGCTGAGCGCGCGGAAGGCGTCCACCAGCTCCGAACGCGCGCCGTAATTCAGCGCCAGGGTGAGCGTGGTTCCGGTATTCTTGCGGGTCGCGTCCTCAGCCCAATGCATGCGCTCGCGGACTTCCTCTGGCAGTTCTGCCGTACGGCCAATGTAGCGAATGCGCACGTTGTTGTCGTTCATGCGCTTCACGTTGTTGGTGAGGTAGGACTTGAGCAGCCGCATGAGGAAATTCACTTCAGTGCGCGGCCGTTTCAGATTGTTTTCGAGCGAGAACGCGTAGAGCGTGAGCCACGGCAACCCAATGCGCGAGGCAGTCTCCACGACATATTGCACGGCTTCAGCACCCTGCTGATGACCGAGGAAGCGCCGGAGGCTGCGCCGGCCCGCCCAGCGCCCGTTTCCATCCATGATGATGGAGACATGATGCGGCATCCGCTCCGGATCGAGACGGCGATACACAGCTGCCTCGTCGGGGGGCAGCTCATGAACTCGGCTGTTATTGAGTGACAACGCTTCCTTTCAGACAGCCCACGGTCGCATAAGCGAGGGCGCTCGAGGGGCGGCATCCTCGCCGCAGCGTGCCTGCTCGGATCAGGGCGCCTCGCCGCAACCAGCGCGAGGTGTTTCCCCTCTGCCGAATTATACAGACCTGCGCACATTCGCAGCGGCGCCGCCGCGGACGCCGTCATATCGCAATTCTCGCCCTACGCCGGGCGCCGCCGTCCGCAGGCCAGTTCCCGCACCTGATTGAGGAACATAGAGCGCTGGAAACCGTCCAGGCTGGCCATCATTGAGGCGATCTCGGCCAGAAAGGGATCGGCCAGCACGGCCGCGGTCTCGCAGGCACGCCGGCTCTGGCCATCGCGCAGCAGGTCGCAGATGCCGATCTCCAGCGCGTGAGCCAGCCGCTCCAGCGAGGAGAGCGTGGGCACCGCTTTGCCGTTTTCGATTTTCGAGATGTAGGTGCGCGGCACCTGCATGCGCCCGGCCAGTTGCCGCTGGCTCAGACTGCGCTCGCGGCGGGCTTCCCGGACGGCGCGCGCCACGTCGATACCGTCCCGCTCTTCTGCGCTGGGCGTGCTGTCGGTGACCAGCTGCGGAGCGAGAGGTTCCGGATCATCCATTTCGAGGGGTTTGTGGCAACGCCTGCACAGGGAATTCGACGTGCGGAATTGCACCAGACTACAGAAGTCGCAACGCAGTACCTCGCGAGCCTCGACGGTTGCTAAGGTGGTTGCCATAAATTGTGCAGAGCGCCAGAGCAAGCGATGCGGGGCCGGCCGGCGCGCGATTGTATCCGCGCTCCTGCAGCCTTGGAAATACATTGCAGTGAGGGTATCCTCCTTGTCAAGTGAAAACGGTGAGTCTTCCGGAAGTACCCCAGGAATACCCAGGAAAAACCGAAAAGGAAACTGAGCCGATGACCGCATCCTTCACCCGCGAGCACGCCTGGACCCTCCTGAACGAACACACGCAATCGCCCAGCCTGATCAAGCACGCCCTAGCCGTCGAAAGCTGCGTGCGGGCTTACGCCGAGCGCGAGGCCGATGCGCTGTCACTCACCGCAGAGGACCGCGCAGTCCTTATCGACACGTGGTCCGCTACGGCGGTTCTCCACGATTTCGATTACGAGAAACATCCGTCGATGGAGGAGCACCCGTTTGTTGGGAATGCCATCCTGACCGAGCAGGGCTGGCCCGAGGAGGTGCGCACTGCCATTCTGGGCCACGCGGAATACTCCGGCGTCCCGAGGGAGTCGCAGCTTGCGAAGGTTCTCTTTGCCTGCGATGAGCTGGCTGGATTCCTGACCGCGTGCTCGCTCGTGAAGCCGACGAAGTCCATCCACGATGTCGAGGTTGCCGGCGTGAAGAAAAAGATGAAGGACAAGGCCTTCGCCCGGGGCGTCAACCGCGACGACATCGTGAAGGGGGCGGAGGAGCTGGGCGTTTCCCTGGACGAGCACATTGCCTTCTGCATTGCTGCCATGCAGCGGGATGCCGAAGCGCTGGGATTGCAGGGGACGGCGGCGCAGTCCTGATCTCTACGGCCGCCATCTTGCGCCTTGCCCGCGCCTCAGCTACAGTAGTCGCGCGGTGCTCAACCTCTCCACGCTGAACGACGTCTTCTTTGCCCTCGCTGAAAGCGACCGCGAGCGTGCCATGCTCACTCAGGACGCTACAGGCGCCTGGCGGCCCATCTCCTCGGCGCAGATCTATCAGCGCGTGCGCGCCGTCGCCGCGGCGCTGCGGTCCTGGGGCATCCGCACAGGCGACCGCGTCGCCATCCTCGCCGAAAACCGCTGGGAATGGGCGGTGGCCGACTTCGCCTGCCTCGCCCTGGGCGCCGTCGACGTCCCCATTTATCCCACGCTGCTCGCCGAGCAGATCGCGCCGCTGCTGGCCCACTCCGACTCGCGGGCGATCTTCGTCTCCACGCGCGTTCAGTACGACAAGATCGCGGCCATTCGCGCCTCCACGCCGCTCGAGCACATTGTCATCATGGATGAGGAAAATGTACCTGGCGCGGTGACATTCTCCTCGCTGGTCGCCGGCGCCGATGCTCGCGGCGTTCAGCGCGATCCCGATTTCGACACCATAGCCCTCCAGGTCGAGCCCGGCGATCTGGCCACGCTGATCTACACTTCGGGCACCACGGGCGACCCCAAAGGCGTCCAGCTCACGCACGGCAACATCGCCAGCAACCTGAACCATTCGACGGCCGAGTTCGGCTTCAGCTCCAGCGATTCCTGCATTTCGTTTCTGCCGCTCTCCCACATCACTGCGCGGCATCTCGATTACGCGCTCTACGCGCAGCAGGTCACCGTCGCTCATTGCCCGGCCTTCGACAAGCTGCCACAGACAATGCAGGCCATCCGCCCCACCATCTTCGTCGGCGTCCCGCGGGTGTTTGAGAAGGTCCGGCAGGTGGCGGAGCAGAAGGCCTCGGAGTCCGCGATTAAGCGCCTCATTTTCGGGTGGGCCATCGCCGCCGGCAAGCCACACGCCGAGCTGGTCGCCACGGGCGAGATTCCCTCGTCGGCGCTCGGCTGGAGGCTCGCCGACACGATTGTCTACAGCAAGATCCGCGCCGGATTCGGCGGCCGCGTTCGCTACTTCATCGCCGGGGGCGCGCCGCTCGGCCTTGAAACGGCGCGATGGTTCGCTGGAGCCGGCATTCGCATCCTCGAAGGCTACGGCCTCACGGAAACCTCGCCCGTACTGGCGATCAACACCCCGAATGCCAATCGCATGGGTTCGGTGGGGCGCCCGTTGCCCAACGTCGAGTTCCGCATCGCCGAAGACGGCGAGTTGCTGGTGCGCGGCCCGAATATCTTTTCCGGCTACTGGAAACACGAGAACCACGCGGAGGTGTTCGATGCCGAGGGCTGGTTCCACACCGGCGACATCGGCCACATCGATGCCGATGGATTTCTCCATATCACGGACCGCAAGAAGGAGCTGCTGAAAACTTCCGGCGGCAAGCTCATCGCGCCGCAGCCGATCGAGAACAAGCTGAAGGGCAGCTTTCTGGTCGCCAATGCCGCGCTGGTGGGCGACCGGCACAAGTTCGCCTCCGCGCTCATCGCGCCGAACTTCGCGGCGCTGGAACCGTGGGCCAGGGCGCATGGAATCGAAGCGGCCACGCGGGAGGAACTAACGGTTAGCCCGCAAGTCCGGGCCGAGTATCAGGCGCTGATCGACGACGTCAATAAAACGCTGGCGAATTTTGAGACCATCAAGCGCTTCCGCCTGGTTCCCGACGAATGGACCATCGAATCGGGCGAGCTGACGCCCAGCATGAAGCTGCGCCGCCGCGTTATCCAAAAAAAGTACGCGCGAGAGATCGCCGAACTCTACGCCGACGAAGCCACGTCCGCCCGCTGAGTCACACGCTGCCGGACTGCTCTCCGGAAGGTTGCCACAGCTCCACGCGATTCCCCTCAGGGTCGGTGAACCATCCAAACTTGCCGTAGTCGCACGTTTCGCGTTTGGGGTCGACCGCTACTCCCGCGGCGATCAGGCGATCCAGCAGCGCGTCGAGATCATCGACCTGGAAATTGAGCATGGCGGGTTGCGAGGGTGGAAAGTAGGCTGCGTCCTGCGGGAAGAAGGCGAGGACAATGGGCGCGCGATGGCGCTCGGCGGGCAGCTGGAATCCGCCTTCGTCCGCAGGCGGCAGGCCCAGATGCTGCGCATACCAGGCGTAGAGCGCTTCGGGTGAACGGGCACGCAGAAAAACGCCGCCAAGACCTGTGGGCATTATTCCTCCTCCGCGAGCAGCTTTGCGAGTGTTTTGGGATGCTTGCGGCCGCGCTTGATTTGGCGTGAGGTGTCGGGCAGGACGCGCTCGGGTTTTGGCTGCCCCACGCGCTCGCGGGCGTTGGCCTTGACGGCCTTCACGGCAGAAAAGACCTTCTTTTTGGAGCGTTTCTTCGGCATAGTTTCGATGGCCCGGCCCGGGCACCGGCTTCGGTTGTTCTACAAAGTAGCACTTCCCCGCTCGGACAATGTGAAATACTTGCAGGGGAGTTATGGGCCATGGATGAACGGGAATTTTTCGACGAAAAATCGGAGCAACGCACTCATACGCTGACGTGCCCGCACTGCGGCCAGGCGGGGGAGTATCAGCTTCGGTGGCTGGTGAGGACGCGGAAAGCGACGTTGCCGCGCCACGCCGACGAGCGGGACCGCGCGCGGTTCGCCAAGGCGCAGTCGTACATGGTCCGCCAGGACGATCTGGTGGCCTGCGCAAACATCCGCTGCCGAAAGCGCTTCGAGGTGACGAGTCTGCAGTCGGTGGCGTTTTTGCAGTCAGCGTAAGAGAGCTGACAGGCGGGCAGCTAAGAGCCGGTCAGCCAAGGACCGGCCAGCGGGCTCGCGGGAACCAGCTATGAGCCACGAAGGGATACGTCTGGTCAGTGCGGAGGAGGCACGGCGTGCGCCGGAGGCGGAATTGCCGCGCGAAGCGGTGACGCCGGCGAAGGTTCGCGTGCTGCAGACGACCGGCAAAGGCCTGGAAATCGACTGGAAAGACGGCCACCGCAGCCGCTGGAGCTTCGCGTGGCTGCGCGACGCCTGCCCATGCGCCACCTGCCACGAGGAGCGAGAAGCGCAGGGCCGCGAGCCCGGAGAAGCAAAGCCGAAGCCGACAACGCTGCTGCCGATGTACCAGGCGCCCCTGCAGCCGAAGTCCGCGAGCCCGGTGGGCAATTACGCCATCAGCTTCCAGTGGAACGACGGACACGGCAGCGGAATTTACTCCTGGGATTACCTGCGCCGGCACTGCGCGTGCGAGGAGTGCCGAGCGAGTCGGAGCTAGTGCGGCTTGCGCGTCTCCAGCGCCGCAGAGACTTTCCCGTAAAAGGCCTTCAGATCCTCCGCAGGGCCGATGGTGAGGCGGCGAAAAACTTTCAGCAGGGGATAGACCTGAGAGCCGCCAATATCCAGCGCGGGCATGGCGAATTCACCGCCAGGATAAACGGTCATGATCCATTCCGCTGGATAGCGGCGGCGGATCAGCTCTCCGAAATACGCTCCCCAGAGGCGCGTCGCTTCTTCGAGATCGGCATCCGGCACCGGAATGCGCGCGGCCAGTACCGTCTCGAGGCGTGCGACGGATTCCGGCGTGAAGTCGAGGCTCATGCCATGATCGGCGGCGGCCAGCCGCACCGCATCCTCGGCATAGGCTTCCATCATGGCGTCGAGCGAGTCGAAACTGCGCCCAGCAGGGTTGGTAGCTTTCGTCACGATTCTCAGAGTACAGGAGGTGCGTGCCATGGCCTCGCCGCGACTCCACCGCGGAACGCCGCTGGGACAGAATGCGCCCCGGTGCGGTATCCTGGAAGTTCGCTGAACAGATTTTGCGGGGCGGCTCTTTCGGGAGGCGCTGGAGGTTTTGTCTGTTGAAGGGTTCGTGGAGTTGCAGGCTGGGAGTGGCGGCGGTGGCCGCCGTGATTGGATTGTTCGCGGCTGCGGGTCATGCGCAGGTGGTGAGCCCGCCTCCGGGTGAGCAGTTGCCACCGCCGGCGCCGCTGGCGGGCGTGGAATACAACTACCGCTGGGAGATCTACGGGGGCCTGGGGTACTCGCACTTCGATGCGGGACCGAATACGTTCCAGGGAGCGAACCTAGGCGGATACGACGCGCAGGCGACCTGGGAACTGAACCAGCGCTGGGGCATTGCGGCGAACGGGCGCGGTTATTTCGGAACGAGCGGGGTCGGCGCGACCACGGCATCGACCATCCACGGACCGTTCGTGGCCGAGTACCTTTTTGTGGGCGGACCTGAATATCGGCTGCTGCGCAACAAGCACGCGGCCATGATGCTGCACGCGTTTTACGGGGGCGCGTATGGCGACTTCCAGCGCGGCCTGGACGGAACTCCACCGGCGGAAGTCGGGTTCTTCTCGAACCAGTTCGCGCCGGCAGCGGTGCTGGGCGGGTCGATCGACCTGAACCGTTCGCCACGGCTGGTGTTCCGCATCGCGCCGGACGCGACACTGACCGATTTCGGCGGCAACGGCTATACCGAGCAATTCGCGATCTCGGTGGGCATCGTCTACCGGATGGGTCACAAGTTTAAGGTGAAGTAAGGCAGGGTTTACGGCTTACGGGTTAGCCGCGGGGAGGAGCGATGCTCCTCCCCGTTGTGTTTTCAACCGCGATCGAGCGAGGCCATATCGATCACAAAGCGGTATTTCACGTCTGCTTTGACGACGCGGTCGAAGGCCTCGTTGATTTTCTGAATGGGAATCACCTCAACGTCGGCGACGATGTTCTTTTCCGCGCAGAAGTCGAGCATCTGCTGGGTTTCGGCCATGCCGCCAATGATCGAGCCGGACCAACTGCGTCGCTTGAAGAGGAGATGGCCGGGATCAATGACGGGCGGCTTGTCAGGCAGCCCGACCTGGCAGTAGGTCGCGTCGCGTTTCAGCGCTTCCAGGTACGGGTTGATGTCGTGCGGCGCGGAAACTGTGTCGATGATGAAGTCAAAGGACGCGGCCTGCTTCTTCATGGCCGTGGGGTCTTTGGAAATCACCACGTCGTCGGCGCCCAGGCGCTTCGCGTCTTCGATCTTGGATTCAGAGGTGGTGAACTGAACCACATGAGCGCCAAAGGCATGGGCAAATTTCAGCGCCATATGGCCGAGCCCGCCTAAGCCAACCACGCCCACTTTGTTGTTCGGACCGACCTGCCAGTGGCGCAGCGGCGAGTATGTGGTGATGCCCGCGCACAGCAGCGGCGCAACGCCGGCAGGATTCAGCTTCGGCGAGATGGCGTGGACGAAGTGCTCCGGGGCGATGATGTTGTTGGCGTAGCCGCCCTGGGTGAGGTCTCCATAGCGGTCGCGAACACCGTAGGTGAGCGTGCCGCCGACCTCGCAATACTGTTCCTCGCCGGACTTGCAGCTGGAACAACTGCCGCAGGAATCGACGATGACGCCAACGCCAACCAGGTCGCCGGCCTTGAAGCGGCGAACGGCGGAGCCAACAGATTTGACGCGCCCGACAATCTCGTGCCCGGGGACCATGGGGTAGACGGCATTGCCCCACTCGTTGCGAACAGCATGGATGTCGGAATGGCAGACCCCACAAAACTGAATGTCGACAAGTACATCAAGTTCGTGGAGATCGCGGCGGGAAAATCTGAACGGTGCAAGCGGAGCGGCCACATTTTGAGCGGCCCAACCGTGAGACTGAGTCATAGAAACACAACCCTCCGTCTTTCAGTATGCGCGAGCATTGCGGGAGGATTCAGAGAGTGCCGGCGCGCAGTCGGCGCTTCATTATTTTCCGATGGGCGCGTTCAACACAGGGTGATCCAGCCCGCGCAACTGCCGTCCCGTTTCGCCCTCGAGATCGAAGACCACTACCTGATTCCTGCGCGGCTTGAGCCATGGATCCGGAAGATAGAGCGTCTCCTGCGGGCCGATGTGCCAGAACCGGCCCAGCGGACGCCCGTTGATCCAGACCATCCCCTTGCCCAGAGCGCTGGTGTCAAGGAAGGTGTCTGCGGGATGCGCGAGCGTGAATGTCGCCTCGTAGAAACAAGGGCCGCCGCACGACGCGCCGGTATAGCTGAGCTTGCCCGGATGGAGCATGGGCAACGAGTAGTTATCCCAACTGGTGAGCAGATGCCCACCCAGGCGCACGCCGCCCAGCAGCCCAACACGCTCGCCGGGCAATGCCGAGCCGAAATTCACCCGGCCGGTATTTTCGAGCAGAATGTCCATCCGCGCGTGGGCAGCCTGCACGTGGAGCCGCAGCGAATTCTGGTTGAGGCGGCGATCGATCACGCCCGCGAGTTTGCCGTCGATGTATACCTGCGCGTAATCGTGGACCGCGCCAATCACAAGGTCGCCATTCACCGGGCCGGCAATCGTCGTCCGATACAGCACGTAGCCGTACGCCTGGTTCATCGCCGCCATGGTGAGCGGCTGGTCGGAATGGATCGGCGCGGGGAGATTGTCCCAGAGCGATGCTGCGCGGCTGAGCGTGAATGCAGGAATTGTTGTCACGGCGGGCGTCGCAGGAACCGGGGCTGGTTTGATGCCGGTGTCGCGCGCGATCACATTGCGGAAAAGGTAGTACTTCGGCGTCGGATGGCCGCTTTCGTCGAGCGGGGCGTCGTAGTCGTAGCTGGTGACGTCCGGCTCATAAGTCTTTCCATTGGAATTTGCGCCATTCATCCAGCCAAAGCTTGTGCCGCCATGAAACATGTAGAGGTTGATCGAGTAGCCCTGGCGCAGGATCCAGTCGAGATCGGCAACCTGCTGCTGCGCGTTCGTGACCTGATGAGGCGCGCCCCAGTGATCGAACCAGCCATCCCAGTACTCGCCGGTCATGAACGGGCCGCCGGGACGCAGCTTCTTCAGCGTCGCGAATCCCTGCTGCGCGTCGCCGGGCCCAAAGTTGATGACAGCGGGTAGCTCCGGCAGACTGCCGCGCGGGACCTCCTCAGGGCCGTCGGCGGTGAACATCTGCGCCTTCGTGAAGCCCGCATCCATCAGCATGTGGTGAATGTCTTCCATGTAGGCGTGGTCTTCGCCGTAGCTGCCGTACTCGTTTTCCACCTGTATGGCAATGATCGGGCCGCCGTTGCCGATCTGGAGGGGCGCCAGTTCCCTGCCCAGGCGCAGCAGCCAGATGCGCGCGGCGGCAAGGAACTGCGGATCGCGCGAGCGCACTACCATGGTCGGGTCTTTCAGCAGCCACGAGGGGAAGCCGCCGAACTCCCATTCCGCGCAGGAGTACGGTCCAGGGCGCAGGATGACATACAGGCCCTCCTGTTGCGCCTCGCGAACGAACTCCGCCACATCGAGATTGCCGGAAAAATTGAAGACCCCTGGCCGCGGCTCGTGTGCGTTCCAGAAGACGTAGGTGGTCACCGTGTTCAGGCCCATGGCCTTGGCCATCCTGAGGCGGTCGCGCCAGTAGGCTCGGGGGATGCGGGCATAGTGCATCGAGCCGGAAATGATCTGAAAGGGCTTGCCGTTGAGGAGAAATTGTCCGTTAGCGGCGCGGAAGGAAGGCTGCCCGGCCTGCGCAGGGCAAAGGAAAGCAAGTCCCAGCGCCAGCGCGGCGGATGCGAGAAAAAACTGAGCGGGTTTCCGGCAGATTTTCATTCCGATTAAGGATTGTAGTTGGCGAGACGGGGCAGTACTCCTGGCCCCAGCTCAAAAGGAGAGAAGAATTCCGCGGAGGGCCATGAGGGCCGGATGAATGAGAAAGCCGATGAGAGGACCGCCCCAGATGAAGATGAGAAAGAGGCCGACGATGCCGAGGGAGTCGTAAACGCGCAGTGCCTTGTAGGGCAGCAGATGGCGGAAGACGTGAGAGCCGTCGAGCGGAGGGAGCGGAAGCAGGTTGAACGCAGCGAGGACGAGGTTGAGGATGATGGCGAGATAAAAGAGTCCAACCAGCGGGATGAGCAGCGAGCCGGAAGCCATGAGGATACTGAGATTGCCGGTGGCGGCGACGTAATGCACGATGGCCGCGCCGTTGGCGCTGGTGTGCGAAACAATGAGCAGCGCCAGAGCGGCGCCGACGGCGGCGAGAACGTTGCTGACGGGACCGGCAAGGGTGGTGAGGATGTCGTCGCGGGTGACGTTTTTGAAGTTGTGCGGGGTAACCGGAGTGGGCTTCGCCCAACCGAAGAGGAAGCCAGGATTGACCAGCAGCATGATGGCGGGCAGGATGATGGTACCGAAGAGGTCAATATGCTTGATCGGATTCAGCGTGATGCGGCCAAGCATGCGCGCGGTGGGATCGCCGAGGCGGTTGGCCGTCCAGGCATGCGCGGCCTCGTGCAGGCTGAGGGAGAAAAGGAGAACAGCGAACTCGAAGATCGCAAGGATGAGATGGGATTGATCCATTGAACGATTCGAGGATATCAGGGGAGCAGCAAAAAGCGGCCAGTGAGAACACCAGGGAACAACCTCATCGAGTGCAAGGCCAACTGCGGCTCAGTCGTTGGGTGGCAGCTCAGCGCAGGGTCCGGTCGATTCCGTACCCTGCTCGGCCAGACGCGTGGCATCCTTCTTGGATTTGATCTTCCGCCCTGGAACACCTCCAACAATGGTATGCGGATCCAGGTCGTGCGTGGCGACCGCCTGGGCGCCGAGCATTGCGTCTTCGCCCACGCGGACCCCGGGCATCACCAGCGATCGATAGGTGACGCGCGCCGACGGTCCGACCTCCGTCTTCCGATGCTCGATGATGCAGGCTTCCACGGGATCGTGCACGTGAGAAAAGACCGCGGCATGCTCTGAAATCGAGGTACCCTTGCGGATGATCAGCTCGCCGCGGTCGTCGAGGAGCACGTGATTGTGGATGATGACATCGTCTTCCAGAGTGAGGTTGTAGCCGAAGGTGAACTCGACGCCGTGGTAGATCTTTACATTACGGCCGATGCTCTTGAAGATATGTTTGCCGAGCATGGCGCGAAAGCGGAATCCGAGCCAGTGATTGAGGCCGACCGGCGAGCGGTCGAACATGCGCCAGAACCAGACCAGCGGCTTGATCAGCTCGTAACGCTCGGCGTCGATGTCGCCGTAGTACTCGGACTCCAGGGTCACATTAGCGGGATCGAGAGACAGCTCAAGAACGTTGAAGGGCAGCTCTGTCACCAGGGTGAAGTTCAGGC